>JAPPQA010000073.1 GCA_028817255.1 Gammaproteobacteria bacterium
CCATCTTTTCCTTTATGCTCGTGGAAATTGATTGACCAGGAAGAATGTCTTGGTCAGACCAGCTCTTGAGCAAATTTTTTTTGTTGAGCAGAACGAGAGCACGCTCCATAGATTCCTTGTACTGCTGATCTGAATGACAATAACTATAGAACAGATTCACGGGAAAAGTTGATTGCTGTTTGGTCATGATTTAGTTCCTCTATTAGACGATGGGCGACAATATATCTCCCTTCATCAACTGTGGTAAAAGCAAATCCCGGGCCTGGGATAACATCCGGTTCTCCCGCGCAAGCAGAAAAATCTGCCGGACAACCGGCTCCACCGTCTCGTTGAACAGGCGCGCAATCGCTTGTTGCGGTTGTAAGAAAGTTAGGGTCTTCATTTTACCCTGACTAACGCCAGGTTGCGCAGTATTGGCGTTGAGATTGGCGATGTGCTGGCGCGTTTCATCTTGGGCTACCCAAAAGTATAGCAGGTTTTGTCCCACTTCCGGGGCCGCTCTCAGAGTGAATACGTGCTCATTGACAGCGCACTGTTTATGCGGAAAACCATCACCGAAATACGAGGATCGCCCGATATTAGCGCCGTCTTTATAAACGACTATATCGCGGCTCCGCACTACTCCTTTGCGCATAGCGCTAAAGTATTCTTCCGAAACATACTTCTCTTTGGCATAGTCATACTGGCCGATACCAATGACATTTTCCGCACCGATGGATGGGATACCTTCTTCTTTGGCCCCGCCTTTCGGGCGTCCGCCTGACTCAAGATATACGAGAACCTCGCCAAGCGATTTTCTCTCCCACCCCTCCGGCACGCCGTTGGTAACAGGGATGCGCTCATGGCCGGGGAAGCGGAGATGGATGAACCACTCTTTGTAGAGGAGCCGTGCCGATTTCTCTAGCAACTGAATCCGTCGCCGGTTGTTCTCGATCAGGCCATCGTAGGCGGAGAGAATCGAGGCGATGCGCTCCTGAATAGGGATTGGGGGCACCTCGACTTCCACCTTGGCCAACTTCTCACGGGGCAGATGTTTGATCGTCGCACCGGTGAACAAAGGAGAGAAATGGCCAGTCCGCCCCTTGTGCAGAAATAAGTAAAACAGAAACTCTTTATTCAAACATTCGCGCGGTCGAATCCGATGCAAGGCTTTCTGGAACATCATTCCCGGAATCTGCTCCTTCCAGATCGCGCAGCGGCCAGGATCGCCTCCTTCGCACATAACAATGTCGCCATACTTCAGGCCAAAGCGATCCAATTCGCGATGCTCAAAGCGCATCTCCCGAAGATCTTTGAGGTCGAATTCGCCCCACCGTACATTCACGTTCGCTAGATACGGGAGAAGATCACCCCTGTTCTTCTTCTGATCCAGCATCTTGCCCAGACAAAAGTCTGCAACGACATCGAGATGTTTCCTCTCCCATCTCATACCCCCAACCCCTCAAAGTTTTTCTTGATGGTCGCGGCCAGCGTCGCCGCCTCAGCGTTAAGGTCCTCCAATTCCGCATGAATCTCGCGCAAGGTTTCGGCGAAGTCAGAACCCTCGTCCTCCGCCTCCGGGGCCACGCCCACATAGCGGCCGGGGGTTAAACTCCAGTCGCTGGCTTCAATTTCGTCACGGCCCACTAGTTTAACCAGCCCCGCCACATCGCGCAGTTTCGCATCGGGGAAGCGCTCGGTCAGCCAGCGTGCCTGGCGCCAGAAGTAGCGCACCTTTTTGAGTTGCTCCACGGCCTGCCGGCGCGCACTGTCAACGGACTTGCGGGTGCGGGCGATGTCGCGGCTATTCCATGCGCCGTTCGCTTTTGCGCCGCGCTCTTCCTTACAGACATCAATCAGCCGCGTGGCGAGTTGGTAGAGCAGATCGGCCTGCTTGACCAAGTTGCGGCTGGTTTCGGCAACAGGCGTCAGACGATGGACGGCTTGTTTCAGTTTGCCGTTGGCAAGCTTCTGTTTCTTCCATGCCGCTTGTTGCCCGGAGATTGTTTTCCGAAAGGCGTTCGCATCTTTATCGAAGGCACACGCGGCATCATCCAGCTCCTTGAAAACCCCGGCGGGGGCTGCCTCCGCCGCCAGGGTTTTGAGCAACGGCGTCAGCGTCCCGCGCAGCGAATGCAACGAGGCGAGGAAATCCAGCAGCGGTCGTACCGCTTTGCCGTCTTCGTCCCTGGCGCTGAAACACCCGTCGCTCTCGTCCAGCGTGCGGGCGCAGTAGGAGGCCACCAAGTCAAGGTAGCGTCCAGTCTCGCCCCGGTACAGCCAGACAATGGCCAGCAGGTTTCGCTCCTGCTCGGGGCTGAAGTCGCAGATCTTGCGCGTGACTTTGCGGTACACGTTACGCGCGTCAATCATCAGCACCTGGTCGCGGCGCGCTTTCGGTTTGGCGCGGTTGAGGAACCACAATTCGCAGGGCACGGTGCGGGTGTAGAAGAAGTTGGAGCGGACGGCGATCATCGCCTCCACATCGCCAGTCTCCACCAGTCTGCGGCGCACTTGGGCCTCGCCGCCGCCGGCGCTGGATGCCTGCGAAGACATGACGAACCCTGCCCGCCCGGTTTCGCCGAGATAACTGTAGAAGTAACTGATCCAGACATAATTGCCGTTGCCAACATTGCCCTTTTTGTTGACGCCAGGCAGGCCGAAGGGCAGGCGCGGATCGCTCTTCACTTTGTCGGCGTCTATTTCGTCCACATTGAAGGGCGGGTTGGCCATCACGTAATCCGCTCCGCCCACAAATTTGTGCGGGTCTTCGTAATAGGCGATGGCCTTCCTGATGTCGCCTTCAAGACCATGGACAGCGAGGTTCATCGTGGCCAGGCGGATGGTGGTGGCATTTTTCTCCAGACCGCGAAAGGTGAGTTGCTCGGTGGGATTCCGGCCGTGCTCCTCCACGGTGCGCGCGCTCTGCACGAACATGCCGCCGGAGCCGCAGGCCGGGTCCAGCACCGTGCCGCGTTCGGGGTCGAGCACATGGGCAATCAGCGAGACCAGCGAGACGGGGGTGAAAAACTCGCCGTCATCGTGGGCTTTCTGGTCGGCGAACTGGGTGAGGAAGTATTCGTAGATGCGGCCGAAGACATCGCCGGAAACCCGCTTCAGCGCGTCGGGGTTCAGGGTGCGCAGCAGTTGGCCGAGGACTTCGTTGCTCAGTTCCTGGTATTCGCTCTTGGGCAGCGCGCCGCGCAGGTTGTCGTAGTCGCCCTCGATGGACTCCATCGCCTTGATGATGGCCTTGGCGCGGTCGGCGCCGTCGGGCAGGGCGACCAAGCGCTCGAACTGAGCCTCGGGGCGCAGAAAAATGGCGCCCCGCTGGGAGAAGTCCTCCTTACTGGGCTGGAGTTTCTTACCGCGGCGCACGGGCAGATTGGCTTCCACCTTGTCCTTCACCGCCAGGTAGCGACTGTAGGCGTGGCGCAGAAAGACCAGGCCCATCACCGGCAGGAAGTATTCGTTGCTGGCGTAGTTGGAGTTGGCGCGCAACGTGTCCGCTGCTTGCCACAGGCGTTTTTCGATGGCTTCGATGTGTTCCAGTTGTGCCATAACTTAACCGGTTTACGGGCAACCTCGGAGGCAAATCCATCATGCAA
>JAPPQA010000074.1:0-8860 GCA_028817255.1 Gammaproteobacteria bacterium
GGAGAGTGCTTTTTGGGAGAGCGCTTCTTGCCGCCGCCGTGCAGGTTTCCGCGGCGTTGCCGGGCATGGCCGCGTACGTCTAGCGGTAGAACCGGGCCAGGCGCGCCGGATTAACCCCTGCGGCATAGCCGAGGCGCAGCGCCCACATGAGCAGAACCGTATTCAGGATGCCGTCCCGTTCCCAACGACGGCTGGAAGTGAGCACGGTCTGGCGCAGGCACAGGGGGCGCCGGTATTTCCCCAGGCGCCTGCTGAGGGCAATGTCTTCCATCAGGGGAATCGGGGGGAAACCGCCCGCCGCGGAGAATAGCCTGTTGCCGACGAAGATCCCCTGGTCGCCGGTGGCGATTCCGGTGAGACGGGAACGCAGGTTCATTGCCTTTTCGATGCCCCGGAAACAGGGATGCCCGCCATCCAGGCGCACGTCGAAGCGCCCCCAATCGTCGGGAGTGACCGCCGCGAGCGCCGCTGCCGCATCTTCGGGCAGGCGCGTATCGGCATGCAGGAACACCAGCAGATCGCCGCGAGCCGCCGCCGCGCCGGCATTCATCTGGGTGGCGCGACACGGTTTCCCGGTAACGATCCGGTCGGTTAGCGGAGCCGCCAGCCTGCAGGTGGCGTCATCGCTGTATCCGTCGGCGACGATAACCTCGTGCCCTCTTTTCCGCAGTTTCTGCAGCGGTTGCAGGCAGTTGCGGATGCCTGCCGCCTCGTTTCGCGCAGGGATGACGAACGACAGGTTCACGGCCCCAGGGCCCCGCTGCAACTGCTTCCCTGTCCGGCCGTGCAGCCGTAGCAATGGTCGGCTACCCGTATGGGCCAACCCTGCAGATCCGCGTTCAGCAGATCGGCCAGCCGCATCCGTCGCGCGTTTCCCCGGGGGTATAGTCCCAGACCGAGCATCTGGTTGAAATCGCAGTCATAGACATAGCCCTGCCAGTCGACGCTCAGCAGGGTGCGGCACATAACCAGGGGCAAGTTTTCGTCCCGGTGGGCGGCCCGCAGCAACCGCAGGTAGGGATCGAACTCTCCCCTGGAGACCAGGGCGCTGCCGAAGCGGCGGATCGGCATGTTGCACAGGGTGAGCAACCGATCGAACTCGATGCCGTAGCGTTCCTTCAGCGCGTTCTTGTAGTTTGCCTCCAGTTCTTCCTGCGGCGGCGGCAGCGTCGGTCCCTGGGGGTTGTACACCAAGTTGAGCCTGCGCTCGGCATCTCCCTGGCCGTAGCCCAGTCGGTTCAGTCGTTGCAGCCCCCGGACGCTCTTCTGAAATACTCCCCGGCCGCGTTGGCGGTCAACGTTCTCTTCCAGGTAGCAGGGGAGCGAGGCGACGATCTCGACGTTGTGTTTGGCCAGAAAGTCCGCCAGCTCTTCCTGGCCGGGCTCCTCCAGGATGGTGAGATTGCAGCGGTCAATCACGTGGCTTCCTGCAGCGGTGGCCTCTTGCACCAGGAAACGGAAGTGAGGGTTCAGCTCCGGCGCGCCGCCGGTCAGGTCCAGGGTGGGAATGGCGGCGACGCGCAGGTAGCGCAGTACCAACTCCGCCGTCTCCCGGTTCATTTGCTCCTTGCGGCGCGGGCTGGCATTGACGTGGCAATGCGTGCATTGCTGGTTGCAGGTGAGGCCGATATTGGCCTGCAAAGTTTCGAGGCGGCGGCGGCGTAGCGGAGGAAACCCTCGCGATTGCAGCAGTGGCAGAGTGTCGTGCATGGCAGGCCGTCTTTTTCGGATTCAAGATACCATGCGGCGGCTATAGAGTCATTTGCCTGGGAGATATGGGAACTGGAAAAGGTTTCCGGGGCCGGTATTCTACAATACCCGGGGCGCCCTCGCACACTTCGTCATAGCGGTCCCCAAATCCGCGCGTGGCTCGCGTGGAGAAGGAGCAGGGCAGGTCCCGCGGTGTGTAGCCGCGGGGGGTTCGGTACCGTTGCGGTTGGCCGCTATGCGCCCGATGGGCGCACGACAGCCGCGTCTGGCAAGGACGGGGCGTCTCGGGTAGAATATTCGCCATGGTCGTGACGCGGGGCCGTAGCTCAGTTGGGAGAGCGCAGCAATCGCACTGCTGAGGTCAGGGGTTCGATTCCCCTCGGCTCCACAAAAGGCCGGTGGCGGCCGCGGGACATTCTTGGCCGGTGGCGAAAGAGTTCTTTTCCGCGGTCTCTTTGCCCTGGTAGCTCAGCAGGATAGAGCGACGGCCTCCTAAGCCGTAGGTCCCAGGTTCGAATCCTGGTCAGGGCGCCATCGTTGCATCGTTTGCAGGCAGGGAGAAAAGCTTTGCGGAGCGCCCGGGCGGGAACAGTGCAGCCCCATATTGCCGGCTGTCGGTTGGCGGCGGCTCTGTCGCTGCTGCTGCCTTTCGTTTGCGTACAGGCGGAAGGAGTTTCCGGGACATCTTCCGTCGGCGCGGAAGAGCCGCTCCTGGTGCGGGAGATCGCCGCTGGCGTTTATTTGCATGCCGGTCGGCACGAGCCGCTGACCAGCCCTCGGCGCGAAGATACGGCGAATATCGGCTTTATCGTTGGCCGGCGTTGCGTGGCGGTCATTGACAGCGGCGGTTCCGTGAGGATAGGACGCCGTTTGCTTGCGGCGATTCGCACGCATACACCCCTGCCGGTTTGTTACGTAATTAACACCCATGTCCACTACGACCACATCCTGGGTAATGCCGCTTTTCTTGACGAAGGCTCGGAGTTTGTCGGCCATGCCGGGTTGGCCGGCGCGGTGGCCGGCAGCGAGGAATTTTTTCGCAGGGAATTTGCCGCCGAACTGGGACGGCGGGAGGTCGTGGCCCCCACCCGCCTGGTGGAACGACAGTTGCTCCTGGACCTGGGCGGCAGGAAGTTGCGGTTGCAGTCCTGGCCGGCGGCGCATACCGGCGAAGATCTCACCGTGTTGGATATGGAAACGGGGACTTTGTGGACCGGAGATTTGCTTTTCCGGGAGCGCCTGCCGGTTATAGACGGCAGCCTGAAAGGCTGGTTGGCGGCGATGGCGGAGATGGAGCAGTTGGCGGCGGTCCAGATCGTGCCGGGACATGGCCCGCCGGCCGGGCAATGGAAGGAGGCGGCAGCCGACCAGACACGTTACCTGCGGGCGTTGCTGGAAGAGACGCGGGCGATGGTCGCGCGCGGCGCTTTTCTGGAGGAGGCCCTTGATACGGTGGCACGGCAGGAAGAAGGCCGTTGGACATTGTTCGATCAGGGTCATCGGCGCAACGTCAGTCGCGCCTTTTTGGAGTTGGAATGGGAATAGCGCGCAGCTGCGCGGACCATACTGTCGTCACTGTCGTCGGCGGGTTTGACGGCGAGAGATTCGGCGGCATTGGTCGGCTCTGTCCCGTTGTTTCCGGTGTGTCTCCAGCGTGCGGGCGGACGCGCCCCCTGGAGGTTGGCATATGAGCGAGGTGCCGGGGCCGGGACGGAAGGCGCCGCCCCTGTACGGACGACCGGCGCGTTCTCGTGCCGGTTTGGCGGTGGCGCTGATCGTGTTGGCGGGTGCGGCCCTGCTGTTGTGGCAACGGGGCGTCTGGCAGCAGTTGTTGCCGAGTTCGGAGGAGCGCGCCCCCCCGGACTCCCAGCCCGCCCCGTCTCCCCAGTTGCGTTCGGAAGCGGAGCAATACCTCAAAGAGATTGTGCCGCGGCCGGAAGCGGTAACGGATGCCCGGCAGGCGGACGGCTTTGTCACCCCGGAGCATAAGATTAGGTTGCGGGACGAGCCGCGGTACCGGGAATTCGAACTGGGCGACCTGTTGCGGCAGCCGGATATAAACGAGGATACGCCGATCACGGTGCTTGAGGAGCAAGAACAGGTCGAATACCGCACGCTCCGCCAGTTGCTTGAGGACGGCGACGGCGACTGGGAGCGCGTTATCCATGCGCTTGAAGGAGAACGTGTGGTGCGGCGCACCCTGCGCGAGCTGTCGGAGGAACTTGCCGTCGGCATGGACGATCTGTTGGCGGTTATGGTGACGAAAGAGCGCGCGGTGGACACTACGCCCGGCGCGCTATTGCGGGAGCGGGACGACGTTGCCGGCGGCACGGTGAAAGTGCTGCAAGAGGGACGGCCCGAGCAGGTCGCCACCGTCGGCGAATTGCTGGCCGGACAGGAGGAGCTTGGGGAGGATAGCTTGTACTACGTGCATACCGTGCTCCCCGGCGACCATCAGGGGCTCTGGGGCATCGTCCATGACGGTCTGATAGAGAATTTTGCGCGCGGCATCGCCCTTCGCCGCAACGAGCGGATGGAACATTACCAGGTTGATATCCCGCGTTCCGCCGACGAACGACTCGAGGACGAGACCAGTTCTTTTCTGGGCAGTTTTGTGGATTCCAAGGTACGCGAATCTTATGTGTACAATTTCGAGGAGGGGCGCATGGGCAGGGATCCGGACACGATTCGCCCGGCCCAGGAGGTCGCCATTATCGGCTTTAGCAACGAGGAATTAATCCAGATTTACGAGCATTTCGCCACCCGCAACCCACAGTCCGCAAGCCCTGTCCGCTAGGCTTTGCCGGTTTGGGGTGGCCGCCGCGTACGGCGGTGGCGTCCCGTTCGGCTATTGGCTATTTCGAGATAAGCAGGCCCGTGGTTTGCGCGAGTCGGTTGACCAGGACGCGGATAAAGGCCCGGGAGAATTTAAGCTGTACCGCGGGGGAGAGTTTTGCCGCCAGGTTGGCATTGATCTTGACCAGATGGCTGTGATCGCCGGCGCTGACGGTGGCGGTGCGTTTGATGCCCGTCAAATAGCCCATCTCGCCGAAACATCCCCCCGTGTCCAGCCGGTCGATATCGACGCCTTCCTTGCTGATCTTCACGTTGCCGTTAATCACCAGATAGAAAGAGTCGTTGATCGTCCCCTCGCAGATAACCGCCTCTCCCGGTTTGTACTCCTCGCAAATGCAGATCTCCGTTACTTCTTTGATTTCCGGAGGAGTGAATTCGCTGAAGAATTGGATCTGCTGCAGGGAGTCCAGCAATTCTTCCAGCTTGGGCCCGACATTGAACTCTCCCAGGTTCTTGAACGTCTTGCTTAGATCTTGCGCGAGCTCCTCGCCGGTGCCGTAACGTTGCTCAGGATCCTGGTTCAAGGTGCGATCGATGACGAGTTGCAGGATGGGGGGCAGGTCGAGGCGGTACCTTGTCAGTGCCGGCGGCGCCTGCTGGTGTTTCCGGCACAATTCCTGCAGATTCTTTGCCGGGAAGGGGTGTTGTCCGGTCAGCAGTTCGTAGGCGATGACCCCCAGCGAGTAGAAGTCTGTGCGGTAGGATATTTTCCCGCCGCTTAATTGTTCCGGCGCCATGTACTGGGGGGAGCCCAGGATCTCCTCCTCCGGCGCCATTTCCCCGGCGCCATGCAGGACGTGGGCGACGCCGAAGTCGCCGATTTTCACCTCGCCCGTGGGGAACACCAGGATGTTTTCCGGCTTGATATCGCGGTGGATCACTTCGCGGCCGTGGATGTGATCCAGGGCAGCGGCGCACTTGTATATGATCTTTACGACCTGCAACACTGGCAACAGCTGTTCGGCGCTGGTGTATTTTTGCAGGGTGTGGGCGTTCTCGACCAGTTCGGTAACGATATAGCAGTGATCCTTTTCGACCCCGGCGTCCAGTACCTGCAGGATGTTTGGATGCCGCATCATCACGGCGGCATGCGCCTCGTTGAAGAAGCTTTTGCGCCTTTCGTCCCGGTCCTCGGCGCTTTCGCTTGGTTGCGCCGTGTTGTGGTGCAGGACCTTGACGGCCACCTTGCGGCCAGTGAGTTGGTCGGACGCCTGGTAAACCGTGCCGAAGCTGCCCTGGCCGAGGACAGAGATCAGATCGTATTTGCCCAGTTGGGCCGGCAGCTTCGGGAACGGCTCTGACGCCGATGCCTCCGCCCCGGATTGCTCCGCCCCGGATTGGGGAGGCGGCTCCGGCGGCAGGGGTTCTTCGCCGGTTCGGGGAGAAGGCTCCTGTATCGGGTCCTGTATAGGGGTTTCCATAGCGATGTCCGTTTCCGGGGCGGTGGCTCGATGCTCGTTCTCAGTCACTGCTTGGTAACATGATATTACGGAACCTCCGATCAATGCACCTGTGCGCGCTTCGGCGCTGGAGAATGTCGAGGCGAATTATTTTTTTATATATTTTTCAGTAACTTGCGAATATGGCGGTGACGGTGCATTGCCGATGCCCGCCAAGCGGGGCAAGCGACTCGACGCTTTGGGCAATGCAGTTGCGGGGAAACGGCAACCGTGGCGCAGGCCCGGTTCTTCTCAGGAGTCACCGCAACGGCAAAATCGGGGTATAATACATTGAAGTTTGCCGGTAGCGCCTCACGGTACCTTGCAAGACCGAAGGCCAGGCAGGTAAGGAACAGAAAGAACGCGGACGGGCGCCAGGCGGCAAATGTCCGATTGCGCGGAACGGGAGGTGGCTATCCATGCCGGAGAAGAAGCAGGCCAGCGCTACGGGGAAATCCCCCCGCGCTCAAACCGAATCGCAGGCCAAGGCGGCCAAGTATCGGGAGCAAATCTGCCAACTGGTCCCGATTAACTCTCTGTGGAAGAAGTTCCAGCAGGAAGTGCTGAAAAACGTCAACATGTTGTCTATTGCGCCCGGCAAATATTTGTTCAAGGAAGGCAGCCGGGATTTTTCCTCGTTCTACCTGCTCTCCGGCGAGCTGGCAATGGAGTCCAAGGCCCAGGGCCGGCGTCAGCTCGTTACGCCGGAAAGCGATGCCGCCAAGTATGCGCTGGCTCAGTTGCAGCCGCGTCGCTTCTCCGCCAGGGCGGAGAGCGATGTCGTTGTCGCGATTATCAACCGTGCCCTGCTGGAGAGGCTGATCGTCCTGCAAGAAAAGGAACAGAGCGACAGTACCGACGCGCGGGCGGGGGACGATGTCTCGGTGCAGACGCTGAAAGACCAGGACGGCGAATCCGAGGAAGGAGACTGGATGGCGAAGATGCTGCAATCGGAGCTGTTCAGCAAGGTTCCGACGGCAAACATATACAAATTGTTCAATCTCATGGAGACGTTGCAGGTCAACGCCAAGCAGGTCATTGTCCGCCAGGGGGAAAAAGGCGACGCCTACTACGTGATCCAGAAAGGGAAATGTGCCGTATTGCAGAAGATCACGCCGGCAAAGCCGCCGGTGAAGGTGGCTCACCTGGGGGTCGGGGACGCTTTTGGCGAAGAATCGCTGGTTTCCGAGGGGGCCCGCAATGCCTCCATTGTCATGATGACGCCCGGCGTTTTGAAACGCTTATCGAAGAAAGATTTCGTAGAGATGATCAGCAAGCCCGCGCTGGCGACCGTTTCTTATGCCGAAGCGGAGAAGATGGTCGGGAGCGACGAGGCGGTATGGCTGGATGTGCGTTTTCCCAGCGAGGCGGAGGCCAACCCTCTCAAAGGCAGCCTGAATATCCCCTTTTATCTGTTGCGGAGAAATCTGAGCAAGTTGGATCGCAAGAAGCGTTACGTGGTTTGTTGCGATACCGGCGAGCGCAGTTCTACTGCCGCCTTTTTGCTCACTCAGGAGGGGTTGAACTCCTGTTACTTGGACGGTGGATTGCAAGCCAGCAAACAATAGCGGGAACAGAGGGAGTTGGCAGGCCGCGCGGCCGCCTGTGCGCGGCGCCGAGTTGATACCGCGGCTGGAGGAGTTGGCCCGCCATGGCGATGCGGTCGTTGCCTGGCAGTTAGCCGAGTATTACGCACAGCGCCTCGAGGGAGAATCCGAGGCGGTTCGTTCGCGAGCGGTGGCGGATTGGTACTGCCGCGCCGCGGTACTGGGAAACCCTACGGCCCGTTACCGCCTCGCTCTTCTGTACCAGGAGGGGCGGCTGTTGCCCCGTTGCCTCCCATTGGCGGTTTCCTGGCTTTCCCTGGCGGCGGACCAGGGGCACACCGATGCGCAGGTCCTGCTGGGCTGGTGTCTGCAACGGGGTATTGGCGTGGCAATGCGGGAGGACCGGGCCATGGCCTGGTATCTGCGGGCGGCGACGGCGGGGCAGGTACAGGCCCGCTACAATCTGGGGCGCATGTACGAAAAAGGAGTGGGGGCGAAGCGCAGTTGCCGCAAAGCCTGGTATTGGTACCGTCGCGCCGCCGGGCAGGGTTGCGCCAGGGCGCAACTCCAGCTGGGTTTGCTGTGCTCGCGCGGTCCGGGCGCCTACAGGGACCCGGCTCGCGCCGTCTATTGGTATTCCCAGGCGGCGCTTCAGGGTTCCGTCAAAGCGCAATACAACTTGAGCGCGATGTATGCCGGAGGCGCGGGAGTGGCGCAGGATGATCGCCGCGCCGCTTACTGGTGTTTGCGCGCGGCCCGTCGGGGCTACCCGCAGGCGCAGTACAATCTGGGGCTGCTGTACAGCAAAGGGATTGGAGTCGGTTGCGACCCGGCGCGCGCCCGGGACTGGTACGAACGCGCCGCCCGGGCCGGTTATGTGCGTGCCCAGTATCAATTGGGCAGGCTTTATTCCCGAGCGCACTGGGAGTTTGCCGACGACCGCCTGGCTTGCTACTGGCTGGAGCGTGCCGCTCGTCAGGGTTCCGCCAAGGCGCAACTTCGCCTGGGGCTTCACTATGCGCGCGGTTGCGGCGTTCCCCTGGATTTCCCCCGGGCTTATGTCTGGTTGTACCTGGCGGCCCAGGCGCGGCTTGACGGAGTGGGCTTGTTCCTGGCCCGGGTTGCGGCCCATTTAACCTTGGGGGAGATCCAATGGGCTCGCCGCGCCTCTTTATTCCAACTCGAAGGCTAAAGCTTCGATAGGCCAATCAACGGCGGAGAGGTGCCGGAGCGGTTGAACGGGCTCGACTCGAAATCGAGTGACTGCCTGACAGCGGTCCGTGGGTTCGAATCCCACCCTCTCCGCCA
>JAPPQA010000074.1:9784-11302 GCA_028817255.1 Gammaproteobacteria bacterium
CTCTCCGCCATAGACACTCTAAATTATACAATTTAGGGCGGCTTCATTCAGCGGTCAGGCTGGCTACTTAAGGACAACGGGCAATAATTGTCAAGCAGACACATCTTGAGTCTTCTCCAAAACGGCGGAAACTGCCGCCGCAACGATAACCGGAGATCCCGCTATCCCTTGCCGGCCGGTTACATTCCCGGCCCGCCGCTTTCGGGCGGGGCCGGCGGCGCGCGCTCCGTCAGCCGCTCCATGACCCGCGCGGCCAGGTCCAGGCAGCGCGCCCGGACATGGCCCCAGTCGTCCCAGGGCGGGCGCAGACCCGTCAAATCCCGCAGCGGCCCGTCTCCCTCCGCTTCGATCTTGGGGCGCGGGTCGGCCAGCTGGCGCAGCAGCTGGCGCAGCGGCGACTTCGCAATGCCGCGGCTCGGACCGATCTCCGCGTAGCAGCGGTCGAAGGACATGAGCGCCTCCGGCGCCCGCTCGGCCAGTGCGGCCGCCAGTGCGGCCGCGTCCAGGTAGTCGCGCCCGTAATTGCGGGTCAGCGCGAGCCAGCCCTTGATGCGCAGCATTTCGGACGGCGAGGGCACCCGCAATGGCGCCCCGTCCGGCGCCTCGACGAGGCGCGTCTCCAGAGGCCGGCTGCGGATCAATTGGCGCACACCGGTCGGTACGCCGTCGAAATTGCCCAGGAGAAGCACGCCTTGGACCCGGCGGGCCTCTTCCCATTCCGGCGCCGCGTCGAGGAGCGCCAGGACTTCCGGGAAGCGCTCGCGCAGGTCGCCCAGCGTGTGATCGGCGTCGCCGGACGCGCGGTGCCCGGCATGGACGGCGGCCGCCGTGCCGCCGACCAGCACGGCGTCCGGCAGGACCCGCTGCAAAGCGGCGGCCGCGCGCAGCACGGCGTCGAAATCCGCTCCCCCCTCTTTCACCCTTCGTCCGCGCCTTGCCGCCAGCGGGCCAGGCAGGCTTCGATCAGGCGCGGCTCCCCGTAAATCCAGGGATGCTCCTTCAAGTGCGGCGTCGTTCGCAAGGCCGCCCGGGCGGCCGGCCCCCAGGGGTCGCGGCGCAGTTCGCGGAACAGACGCAACACGTCCCGTTCCGATCCTCTCGAAAGCAGCGACTCGACGACGCCGGTGGTCCACCGGGTCGGGCGCCGATTGTGCAGGCGCAGGGAGGACGGATCCAGCGGCGCGATGCCCGCCCCGCGCCAAGGGCCGCCCGTCCCGTTCGTCGCCGTTCGCTCGCGCATTCCGCGATTATATCCGCCCGCACCGGCTCCCGGAACGCATTCGGCAATCGTGCCGCGGCGAAACCGGTCTCCAGGACCATGCGCCAATCGGCGCCATGGCGGACTTTTCGGACGGCGGCGGCGGGCGGCGGGCGGGTTCCCCGAGCCACTCGATTCATGAACGCCTGGCTCTCCGCCATAGCCCACAGTCGTTCCTGACGCAACCGCCGCTTGGGGCCCCGCCTCATTCTTCCCATCACTCCCCCCTTTACATCAAGGGGGGAGTGGTGCGTACGAAA
>JAPPQA010000075.1 GCA_028817255.1 Gammaproteobacteria bacterium
CCCGCCCCTGTTCAAGCCAGGGGCAGGCTCTGCGCGGGAATGGCGGATATTTGCCATGCCAGTGGGAAATGTTTTCGCGCGGCTCTGGATTTTCGGAGTTTTTGCACAGACTGTTTCGCAGGAATGGCGGATGGGGGGCGCGCATATGTATCAGACACATATGGCGGCAGGGGGAAAATTGCCTTATACTTTCGCCAGCAGGGCGGCGGTTGCATATGGACGATGCCCGCCCCCCCCGGATGGGGAGAATAATGAGTAAAAGTCATACCTTGCAGGATCCTTTCCTCAACACTCTGCGCAAAGAGAGAATCCCGGTCTTTATTTACCTCAGCAACGGCGTCAAGTTGCAGGGCCAGATCGAAGGCTTCGATCAGTTCGTGATCTTTCTGCGTAATTCCGTAAGCCAGATGATCTACAAGCACGCGATCTCTACGGTCGTTCCGTCCCGCAATGTGCGTCCCCCCCGGATGCTGGGGAGCGAAGAGCAGGGTGCCGAATAAGACCCTGGCTTCGGGCCTGTAGTTCTGCGCCCTCCCGACACAGTCCCAAACGCCACTGCACAGCCACTCCCGGTGTATGTGCGCCTGCCGGCAGGAGAGTGGGAACGGGACCGCGAGGAATTTCTGTCCCTGATCGCAGGCGCCGGTCTGCAAGGCGCCGGGGCGATCACGGCCTGTCGTTGCGCCCCGGATCCCCGGACCTTCGTCGGCGCGGGCAAGGCAGCGGAGATCGCCGAACGGGTGCGGGAATCCGGGGCCGGGCTGGTCGTCTTCAGTCACCCCCTGAGGCCTGGACAGGAACGCAACCTGGAACGGCTGTTGCAATGCCGGGTCCTGGATCGCACGGGCCTGATCCTCGACATCTTCGCCCAGCGGGCGCGCAGCTACGAGGGCAAACTGCAGGTCGAATTGGCGCAACTGCGGCACCTGTCCAGCCGCCTGGTCCGTGGCTGGAGCCATCTGGAACGGCAGAAGGGAGGGATTGGCCTGCGCGGTCCCGGCGAGACGCAGTTGGAGACCGACCGCCGTTTGCTCGGCGCCCGCATCAAGGCCATCCGGGCGCGGTTGCGCAAGGTGCGCCGCCGCCGCGAAGAAAACCGGCGCGCGCGCCAGGCCGGCGAGGTGCCGGCCATTTCGCTGGTCGGCTATACCAATGCGGGCAAATCTACTTTGTTCAACCGGCTGACCAGCGCTTCGGCGCGGGTGGCGCCGCTGCCTTTCGTCACCTTGGATCCGACTTTGCGCCGCTACCGCCTGGGTCCCGGCCGACACGCCGTGCTGGCCGATACCGTCGGCTTCGTGCGCGACCTGCCCGCGGACCTGGTGACGGCCTTCCAGGCCACCCTGGAAGAGACTTGCAAGGCGACTCTGCTGCTGCACGTGGTGGACCTCGGCGACCCGCAGCGTCATGAGCGCATCGCGCAAGTAAATCAGCTGATTCGGCAGATCGGCGCGGGCGACATACCGCAGATCCTGGTGTTCAACAAGATTGACCGGGTGCCCGGGGTCGAGCCGGGCATAGGCCGCGTCGGCGGTCAGCCTGCCGTTTATCTCTCCGCCCGCCAGGGCATTGGCTGGGAACTGCTGGCGCCGACTGTGTCCGAACTGCTGTGGGGCCGCCGCCGCCGCTACGAATTGCGGCTGCCGGCCGAGGCCGTGCGCATTCGTTCCTCTTTGTTTTCCCAGGGCGCCGTGCTGAGCGAGTGCAGCGACGGCACCGGGGGGTGGATCCTGCGCTTGGCTATCGAACGCCGTTGGCTGGACCGCTTGTGCCGCGGCGGCGGCCTGGAGCACATGGAGCACAGGGTTGAGTTGCGTGATTGACGCGGCGCCCCGGCAGCGCGGTCTCATGTTGTACGGCGGCGCCGACGGCGCCCGCGCGTCCGCTCCGGGCGCAAGGGTCATTGGCTTCAGGCTCTGGCTCCGGTTGCAGCGGCGCCCCGCCGCGTATTACAATCGCCTGCCTGTGGGGGAGGAGCGGGGGAGGCGGTCTGGGTCGCGGCTCGTTCCAGGTTCCTTCGATATTGGCAAGCGAGTCCCGCACTGGCGCGGGCGACAGGCCGGGCAACAGGCATTACCGGCAGGAGTTCTCAGGAGGCTCTATGGGCTGGAAAGAATCTTCCAACGGCGGCAATCCCAAGGAACCCTGGGGCCGACGCGGCGCGCCTGAGGGCCCGCCCGATCTGGACGAGCTGTTGCGCGCCATCCAGGCGCGCCTGAAGCGATTTTTGAACGGCGGTTCCAGGGATTCCAGGGATGGAGAACCCCCGGTGTCGGCGCCAGGCGGCGGACTCCTGCTGCTGATTGGGGGGGCGTTGCTCGTTTGCTGGCTGGTGTACGACATGTTCTACATCATAGACGAGCAGGATCGCGGCCTCGTGTTGCGTTTTGGCGCCCATGTCACCACCCTGCAGCCCGGTCTCAGCCTGCGCTTGCCCCGGCCCATCGAGCGCGTGTACAAACTCAATGTCGGGCGGGTCCGTTCCTTCACCCGCAAGGCGTCCATGTTGACGCAGGATGAGAACATCGTCGAGGTCGAGGCCGCCGTCCAGTATCGGATCGGCGACCCGGAGGCGTATCTGTTCCATGTCCGGGAACCGGAGGCGACCCTGCGCGAGGTGACGGAAAGCGCCGTGCGCGAGGTCATCGGCGGCAACGAACTGGACTTCGTGTTGACGGAAGGCCGCCGCGAAGTCGCCAGCAATCAGCAGAAATTGATGCAGGGGATCCTTGAGGATTACCGCGCCGGCATCCTGATCGTCGGCGTGGAGATGCAGCCCGCCAAGCCGCCGGAGCAGGTGAAGGCGGCTTTCGATGACGCGATCAAGGCGCGCGAGGACGAACAGCGCTCGGTCAACGAGGCCGAAGCTTATCGCAACGACATTCTGCCGCGCGCCCGCGGCGCCGCGGCGCGTCTGGAGGAGGAGGCCACCGCCTACCGGGAGCGCGTGATCGCCAAGGCCAAGGGCGAGGCGTCCCGCTTCGAGCAGCTGCTCGGCGAATACCAGCAGGATCCCGAGGTTACCCGGCAGCGCCTCTACCTGGAAACGGTCGAATCCATGCTGTCCAGCACCAGCAAGGTACTGCTCGACCCCGGCCAAGGCGGCAACCAGCTGATCTATCTGCCGGTGGACCGCCTGCTGGAACGGGGCGCCGCCACCGGGTCCAGGGAACCTGCCGCTACGCCGCCGGCGGCGCCCTTCGACGGCTCCTCGGAAAGCGGCCGCCGGCAGCGGCCGAGGCTCTGATATGCGGGCGTCGCGCACCCTGATCCCGGTGCTGGCCGTTCTGTTGGCGGTCGTAGGTTACAACTCGTTGTTCCGGGTCGAGCAGTGGCAGCAGGCGATCGTGTTCCAGTTCCGTGAGATTGACCGTACCGTTCCGAATCCGGGCTTGCACTTCATGCTTCCATTCGTCAACACGGTGCAGATCTTCGAGAAACGGCTGCTGACCCTCAACCAGGGCCCGCAGCGTTTCCTGACCAAGGAAAAGAAAGACGTGTTCGTGGATTTCTACGTTAAGTGGCGGATCGTCAACGTGGGAAACTTCTACCGTGCCACCGCCGGCGATCTCGCGCGCGCCAACACGCTGTTGGCGCAGCGGATCAACAGCGCTCTGCGCGACGAGTTCGGCGACCGCACGGTGCAGGAAGTCGTTGCCGGCGAGCGCGGCAAGGTCATGGATATGCTCGGCGTTAGCGCCGCGGCGTCCCGCTTGTCGCAGGAGTTGGGGGTGGATGTAGTGGACGTGCGCACGATGCGAATTGACCTGCCGGAAGAGGTCAGCAACTCGGTGTACGAACGGATGCGCGCCGAGCGGGTGCGGGTCGCCAAGGATTTCCGGGCGCGCGGCGACGAGCAGGCGGAACGGATTCGCGCCGCCGCCGACCGCGACCGCGAGGTGCTCCTGGCCCAGGCGTACCAGCGCGCCGAGGAAGTCCGCGGCGAGGGTGACGCCGAGTCCACCAGCATTTATGCGGACGCCTTCGGGAAGGACGAAGAGTTCTACAATTTTTATCGCAGTCTGAATGCCTACAGGAATAGCTTCCGCGAGCAATCGGACATCCTGCTGCTCGGCCCGCAATCGGATTTCTTCAAGTACTTCAAGGATCCGGGGGGCGGCGGCGGCGAATAGAGCCGCCGCAAAGGCGCCCGTTCCCCGCGGGCGCGCCGGCTGATGGAGATTGACTGGCTTCAGTTGTTGCGGGCGCTGGCCCTGGTGCCGATCATTGAAGGCATAGGCCCTTTCCTGGCTCCCGCCCGCTGGCGGGGCCTGATGATCGGCGCCTCCGGTTTGGACGACGGCAAATTGCGTACGCTGGGACTGGTCAGCATGGTCTGCGGCGTCCTGTTTCTGTCGCTGTTGCCCGGCAGATGAACGAGGCTGACTACTGGTTGCTGCCCGAAGGGGTGGACGAGTGGCTGCCGCCGCAGGCGATGCAGCTCGAAAGGCTGTGCCGCCAGGCCGTGGACACTTACCGCTCCTGGGGTTACCAGCTGGTGATCCCGCCCTTGATCGAATACGTCGAATCGCTGGCCACGGGAACCGGCGGCGACCTGGACCTGCAGACCTTTAAACTGACGGACCAACTTAGCGGGCGGCTGATAGGGCTCCGCGCCGACACCACGTCGCAGGCGGCGCGCATAGATGCCAATAAGCTGCGCTGTGGCGGACCGGCGCGCCTGTGCTACCTGGGCACCGTCCTGCACGCCCGCGGCCTGCAGGGAGAAAATCGCTGCCCGCTGCAGACGGGGGCGGAATTGTTCGGCCATGCCGGCATTGACAGCGATGCGGAAGTGCTGGGGCTGATGCGCGAGACACTGTGCAACGCCGGGCTGACAAGCCTGCATATCGGTCTCGGCCATGTCGGCATCTTTCAGTCCCTGGTGCGCCAGGCCCGGCTCAATGGGCGGCAGGAGCTGGAACTCTCTGCCATCGTACAACGCAAGGCCGGCGACGAACTGCAATCCCTGTTGCGCTCCTGGTCGCGCGCCGAGGATACCTCCCTGCGCCTGTTGCCCGGCCTGGTCGAACTGCACGGCGACGCCGCCGTCCTCGACGACGCCGAGCGCTTGTTGCGCCCCGCCGGCCGGGAAGTTCTGGACTGTATCCGCGACCTGCGGCGCCTGTTGGAACTAGCCGCCCCGGACTTGCAGGCGGCGGATACCGTGCACTTCGATTTGGCCGATTTGCGCGGCTATTCTTACCATACCGGTCCGGTGTTCGCCGCCTACCTGCCTGGCCTGGGCCGGGCGCTGACCTCTGGCGGCCGCTACGATCATATCGGAGAGGCATTCGGCCGCGCCCGCCCGGCCACCGGTTTTAGCATCGATCTCAAGCAGTTGGCGCGACAGGTCGAGCAACCGCCAGATGGCGCCGGGGCTATTCTTTCGCCCTGGCCGGCTGCTGCCGAACTGCGTCGGGAAATTCGGCGCTTGCGGGCTGCCGGCGAGGTCGTGATCCGTTGCCTGCCCGGCCAACGGGACGACTTTCCGCAACCGGGCTGCGACCGCGAGTTGCGTCTGGAAGATGGCAAATGGCGAGTGGTTTCCCGGGAGCGCCCGGGCAGCGCCGACCGCCCGGCGCCGGGGAAGGGCGGCGTTACTTGAGAGCCTACTTGAGCCCTTCGATCATTTCCTTCAGCATCGCCAGGCCGCCCTGGTAAACCCCGTCAATCGCGCTGACCGCATCTTCGTCGCCGGTTTCGCCGCCGGCATTGAAGCTGCCTTCCCAGACCACCCGGGTTTTGCCGTTGCCCAATTCCTCTACCAGCACGGACGATTCGTAGTCGGTGACCGGCAGGGCGTTCAGATTCGGCTCCGGGATCGAGTAACGATACCGCATGGCGGCGTTATCGTGCTCCAGCAGCCGTTCGTGGAGTTGCTCGCCGTTGCCCAGGGTCAGCGTTCGCATGGCGTCGGGCTGGGTATTGCCCTTCTGAGTACAGTACACCACCGCCGGGTGCCAGGCGGCTATCGAGCAGAAATCGCCCAGCACGTCCCAGACTTCTTCTCCAGGCGCATTGATCGTGGTATCTTGTCGCGCCTCCAGTTGCCCGGCGCCCAGCGCGGGCGCGGACAGCAACAGCAGGAGCGGGGTAATGCGTTTTGCGAAAACTATCATATCCTTCCCCTCTTTTCGTACCTAGGATTACTGCCTCCCCCCAGCATCGTTGCCAGCCTCATGGAAGGCAAAGCCGCTTTATTATTGCCGAAGGCGCGCCATGAGACAAGAACTGCGTTTCCGCGGCATCCTGCTGGCCTTGTTGTTGCCGCCGGCAACACCCGCCGCCCCGCCCTTTGAGACTCTGATCGTGGAGACGGCCTCGGGGCGCCATGCCTTCCAGGTGGAGGTGGCGGACGACCCGAGAGAACGCACGCGCGGTCTTTCCCGGCGTCCCGGGATGTCTCGGGGCAACGGCATGCTGCTGGATATGGGGCAGGTGCAGCCGGTGACCATCTGGATGGGCGAGACCTGGTTTCCCCTGGACTTGCTGTTCATCGGCGCCGATGGCGAGATCGCCGGCATCCGCGAGGACGCGCCGCCGCGTTCCACCGAGCCGATCCCCTTTGCCACGCCCGTGCGGGCCGTACTGGAGATCAATGCCGGCCTGGTAAAGGAGCTGGAGATACGCAACGGCGACCGTGTGCGGCATCGCGTCTTCGCGGCGCCCTGAGGCCCCCGTCCCGCCCTCTTCGCGTCCCTGGCGCGTATCTGGCGTCTGGAGACGGAGAGCCGCGCAACAAAGCCGTTCCAGCGTAGCCGCTCCGCCGTTGCCGCCCTCACGGGGGCAGGCGCAGAGACCTCCTGCGCTCCATGGGACAGGATAGCGGGGGCCGCCTGCGCCGGTCTCGCTGTGGCGGCTTCGCGCAAGCCGTTACCCAATCGAAGGCAAGCAAAGCGGCTCTCTCTATAACTGCCATGGTTCCCCGCTTACGTACGCATCACTCCCCCTCAAGGGGGGAGC
>JAPPQA010000076.1 GCA_028817255.1 Gammaproteobacteria bacterium
CGGCTGTTCGCGGGGGATTGCCTGCGGCGCGGCGTGGGGGATAATGTTCGGCAGGATGGTATTTGCCTATTACCAGCGCCTGTCGCCCCGGATGCGCGCGATCTACAGGGCCAGCGACCGGGTCGAGGAGGTGCGCCTGCGCCGCCCGGAGGAATTGCGGCCGTTGGCGCTGGCATTGCAGAGCTCCCTGGCCACCGGCGACCGGGAGAGGATCGCGCAGGATTGCCGCCGGTTGATCTCCGGGATCGCTGCCGATCTGGGGGTCGCCGCGGCGGGGGTGCGGGTGCTGGCGCAGCGTCCCAGCGGCCGCGATTCCGAATTGCATGGCCTGTACGAGCCGGACTCCGCCTGTATTCAGGTGTGGATGCGCACTGCCCGGCACCGGCGAGTAGTGGCCTTCCGCACGTTTTTGCGCACCTTGCTGCACGAGCTTTGTCATCACCTGGATTACCGGTGGCTGCAGCTGCCGGATAGCCTGCATACCGAAGGGTTTTTCGCCCGCGAGTCCAGTCTGTTCAAACAGTTGTTGCCGCCGGGGGGGAGGGACGCGGCGGCCTCGCCGCCGTCCCCGCCGGCGCCCCGTCCCGCCGCTGCCGACGGCGCTGTTTTGTTGCCGCGGCGGCGCCTGTCGTCCCTGCTCAGCGCCCGCCGGGAAAAAGATTAGGGACGATTGTCGTTCCTGCCGTTGCTGCCGCTCCTGGCCCGTTCGCGGCCCGTTACCGGATTTGCGGGTCCTGGGTAAACATCCGTTCCAGCAATCGCTTGACCGGGGCGGCCATGCCGATGCGGCGTTTCGTCGGCGCGGCCAGCCAGCGCCAGCGCCCGCCGCCGCCGGGCGGCTCTTCGGCGATGCCCGTCGCTGCCGTTATCTCCGCCGTCTCCGCCGTCGCGCCCCGCGCCGGCCGCGGCCGTGAATTCCTGGCCCCGCTTTTGCGCGGGGGCGCTTGCCTTTTGCGGGAATGGCGGCTGGCGCCGGTCGTGCCGCGGTCCGCCAGCCGCAGCAGGATCGGCTCGATGTGCAGGCGGAAGTGGCTGAAGTCGTGCCGGAATGGGGTACCCCGGGCAATCTCGCCTATCGTCGCGGCGGGGTCGCTCAGTCGCTGCCGCAGCCATTCGGCGGGGTCGCGGTCGGCGGGACATTCGGGGAGGCACCACAGGCCGCCCCACAGTCCGGCGGGCGGGCGGCGCTCCATGAGCAGCCGGTCTTGCGGGTCGCGGATTAAGAGGAAGCGAGTGCGGCGCACGGGCAGTTCCCGGCCCGGGCGCGTCCTGGGCAGGGCTTCCTGGCGCCCCTGGCGCCGCGCCCGGCAGCCGGGGCGCAACGGGCACTCGCCGCAACGTGGGCCGCGCGGCGTGCAGACCAGGGCGCCCAGGTCCATGATCGCCTGGGTGTATTCCCGGACCTGCCGCCGCGGCGTGTGCTTTTCGGCCAGCGCCCAGAGGCGCCGTTGCGCCGCGGCCCGGCCCGGCCATTCCTCGAGCAGGTGGTAGCGGCACAGCACCCGCCGGACGTTGCCGTCCAGGATGGCGTGGCGGCGCCCGTATCCCAGCGCCAGGATCGCGCCGGCGGTGGAGCGGCCGATGCCGGGCAGTTGCCGCAGGGCTTCGGCATCGTCTGGCACCCGGCCGTCGTGGCGGCGGACGATCTCCTGCGCCGCCCGGTGCAGGTTGCGAGCGCGGGCGTAGTAGCCGAGGCCGCTCCACAGGTGCAGGACTTCGTCCAGGGGGGCGGCGGCCAGCCGCGCCGCGTCCGGGAACCGCGCCAGAAAACGGCGGTAGTAGGGAATAACCGCGGCGACGCGGGTCTGCTGCAGCATGATCTCGGAGACCCAGGTGCGGTAGGGGTCGCGGCGCCCGGTTTGCCAGGGCAGGTTGCGGCGCCCGCGCCGGCGGCGCCAGGCGAGCAGGGGGGCGGCGATGCCCGAGGCATCGCCTAGAATGGCAGCAGGTCCCGGAGCGCGTCCTTCAAGTCGTCTTCCAGGTCTTTGGGGCGCTCCTTTTGCTCTCGCGTTTCTTTCTCCCCCGCCGCTTCTCCCTCTCCCGCCGTGTCCGCTGTCCCCGGCAGGAGTTTTTCCTCGATCTTGCCCAGGATGGATTGCTTGAGCAGGGCGCCGAGTTCCGGGACGTAGGACAACTGCGGCGGGCGGCCGCTAATGCGGATGGGGATCGTCAGGCCGTTGTCCAGGGCGGCGGTGACCCGGTAATCCAGGAGGTTCTGTTCCAGCTGGTAATTGCCTTTGCCCGTGATGCGCAGCCGGGGCGCGCTGGCGCTCAGGTCGTCGTTGCGTATCACCCCCTCGCCGATCTGCAAGGTGGCATCTAACATGGCCAGTTCGGTGCGGGCCTCGGCGTCGTCTCGGTGGCTGTGTTCGCCGGGGCGCCGGCCGGTTAAGGCGCGCCATGCCTCAATATTCTTCATGATATCAATGCCCCGGTAGGTGCCGTCGCGCAGGCGCAGGCTGGCGCTGCCGCCAAGCCCGCGGCGCAACTCGTCGCCCGAGAATCCTTGGCCGGCGAGTTGCCACTCCAAACCCAGCGTGCCCTCCAGACGCGAGCGGCCGGCAAGGTCCCGCAGGACGGCGCCCAGGTCAATCGCCGTGCCTTCGCCGCCCAGGGAGTAGCGCGGCCGCTCGCCGCCCAGGTCCAGTTCGCCGCGCGCCGCCAGTTGCCCGCCGTAGCCGGAGGCGCTCAGGGGAGAGACGCGGATCGTCTCGCCTTCCCGTTGCAGGCCCAGCACGATCTTTTGCAGGCGCAGGCGGCGCAGTATCAACTCCTCTATCGCCGCCTTGCCCTCGATCTCCAGATTCCGCAGCGGCGCGATCCAGGCGGCGCTGTCGGCGGCCGCCGGCGCCTTGTCCCCGGTCTTGTCCTGGGCCTCTTTCCCGGCGGCGGCAGGCGGCGGCAGATAGCGGTCCAGGTTCAGTCGCCCTGCCTCCAATTGCAGCGTCGCGCGCGCCCGGGCGTCAGCCGCCGGGGCGCCCGGCGCGAAGAGGAACTCGCCGCGCAGTTCGGCCTCGTCCACGTGCATTTCTTTCAGGTCCAGGCGCCACTGCCCGGAGTCCAGGCGCAGTTCCGCGTCGAAGCCGGCCCGGCTCAGCGCCTTGGGGTCGGCGGTGGCGGGCATGCGATCCAGCAATAGCGGCAGCAGGCGTCGCGGCTCGATTGTCGGCGCCCGCAGCCGGGCCTCCACGCCCAGGGGCGCCCATTGCAGGCGCGCGCTGCCCGCCAGCTGCAGACCCGGCCCGCTCACGCTCAGTTCTTCCAGCCCGGCGCGGGGCGGCTTGCCGCTGCGTTCCCACCAAGCCTGTCCTTGCAACTCCAACGGCTGTTCGTCGCCGGTTAATTGCAGCAGCAGCCGCAGGGGCGCCAGCCGCGGCCGGGACGGCGCGCCGGCGATGTCCCCCCGCAGCTGCAGCGAGCGGACCCGGCCGCTCCAGCGCTCCTGGCCCAGCGCCTGCAGGAGCCGGGAGATATTCTGGTCGGCGTCAAGGCGCAGTTCGCCCTGCAGGGACTTGTCGCCTTCCTGGTTCAGGTGTCCCGCCAACTCCATGCCCAGGGTGCGGGCCGAGAGTTCCGGCACCTCGAATCGGTCGTCGGCGCCGTCCAGGGCGAAGCGCCCGGCCAACTCGAAGGAGCGGTTTTTCTCCGCGGCGTAGGCATCCGCGATGCGAGCCAGCGGCGATTGCGGATCGCCGTACAGCAGGGAATACAGTTTCAGCAGTCGGGGGAGGTCGGGGCCGCCGCCCTGGAACTGGCCTTGCCAGCGGGGCCGGGTGCCGCCGCCGAGGGCGCTGCCCTCGAGATCGGCCCGCAGCGAGGCGCCCAGCAGTTCCAACTCCAGTTTCCTGGCGATCGCCTTGTCTTCTTCCAGACGCAATTCGGGCGCGTGCAGGCGGAAGGAGAGGTCTTCCTTGCGTCCTGGCGCGTCCAGCTCCAGGCCCAGTATCCGCAGCAGGCGGGGCAGGTTTTCCCCTTGCGCCTCCAGCTGTGCCTGCGCCGCCGCCGGGGCGATGCGCCCCTGTCCCTGGATTTGCAGTCCCAGACCCCGCAGTTGGGAGGGCTCGATCCGCAGCGTCCCGTCGTCCAGGGAGAAGAGCAGTCCGGTGTCCAGTTGCAGTTGGCCGCGGCCGCCAGGCAGGGTGTCGCCCGCGAGTTCCAGGTCCAGGCGCAACGGTTGCAGGGCGGCGGAGTCCTCGTCATAGGCCAGCGTTCCTTGCAGTTTCAGCCTGCCCTCCAGGCCGGGCGGCGTGGCCCGCAGGCGCATCCCGCCTTGCAGTTTGCCGCCGCCGTCCAGTTGCGCCGTGAGCTCCTCGATCAGCAGCTGCCGGTCGTTGCCCCGGTCGAGGAAGATGCGGGCGTCCGTGATGTTGGCGCTGGCCAGCACCACCGGCGGCAGCGTCGTCGGCAGGGAGGGCGTGGGCGCGGGCGGCGCAGCCGGTTCTGCCTCCAGAACCCCCCGGTCGCGGACCAGGTTCAGGCGCAGGCCGTTCAGCTCCAGGTGTTCGATCCGCGGCGCCTTCTCGAACAGGGAGACCGGGTCCAGCGCGGCCCGGAAGCGCTGGAAGTGCAGAAATGCCGGCTCGGCAGGGCGGCCAGGCAAGTTGCCTATCGTTACGTCTTCCAGGCTCAGGTCCAGCAGCGGCCGCAGTTGCAGGCTGGCCGCGCCGATCTCCACCGGTCTGCCCAGCGCCTCGCTGGCGCCGGCGGCAACCGAGCCTCGGTAGTCGTTCAAATTCTCCGCGAAGTGAAAGGTCAACGCGACCAGCACCGCGACGATCAAGGCAAGGATCAGCGGCGGCCCCAGGATGAGGGCGACGATGGCGTATTTCCTGTTCACCGGGGAACTACTCCGCGGCGCTTTTCGGCGCGCCTTTATCCGTGTCCCCGGGCGCATCCGCCGCCGCGCCGTTGGCTTCTTCCGCGGCCGCGGCCAGGAAGGCGCGGGCGCGGCGGGCGGCCTCGCGCACCCGCGCGGGGGCGGTGCCGCCTATATGATCGCGGGAGGTAACGATACGCTCCAGATCCAGCCGGGGGAACAGGTCTTCGGCTATATGTTCGCTGAATTGCCGCAATCCGGCGAGCCCCATCCCGGCCAGGGTTTTGCCCTGCGCCATGGCCTCGCGCACCGCCCGCCCCGCTGCGGCGTGGGCGGCGCGAAAGGGCATTCCCTTGCCGACCAGGTAATCCGCCAATTCCGTGGCCTCCGGGTATCCTGCCGCCGCCGCCTCGCGCATCCGTTCGCGCCGGAAGCGCAATGCCGGCACCAGGTCCGCATAGACGCGCAGGCAGTCCCGCACCGTATCCACGATGTCGAAGACGGGTTCCTTGTCTTCCTGGTTGTCGCGGTTGTAGGCCAGGGGCTGCGCCTTGATCAGGGTCAGCAGGGCCACGAGATGCCCGTACACGCGGCCCGTCTTGCCGCGCACCAATTCGGGCAGGTCCGGGTTCTTCTTCTGCGGCATGATGGAAGAGCCCGTGCAGTAGCGTTCCGGCAGTTCGACGAAGCCGAACGGCGGCGACATCCACAGCACGATCTCCTCCGAGAAACGCGACAGGTGCGCCATCAGCAGCGAGCAGGCCGCCGCGAACTCCACGCAGAAATCGCGGTCGCTGACGGCGTCCATGGAGTTCCGCGCCACTTGCCGGAAGCCCAGCAATTCCGCGCACCGTTGCCGGTCTATAGGGAAGCCGGTGCCGGCCAGCGCCGCCGCCCCCAGGGGCAGCACGTCCAGCCGCGCCAGGCAGTCCAGCAGGCGCCCCCGGTCGCGCGCCAGCATCTCGTACCAGGCCATCAGGTGGTGGCCGCAGGTGACCGGTTGCGCCGCTTGCAGGTGGGTCATGCCCGGCATCAGGGTATCCGCCTCGTCTCCGGCGCGCTCCGCCACGGCAGCCATGAGCCGTCGCAGCAATTCTTCGATGCGGCGCGTCTCCTCGCGCAGATAAAGGCGCAGGTCGGTGGCCACCTGGTCGTTGCGCGAGCGGGCGGTGTGCAGTTTGCCGGCGAGCGCGCCGATCCGCTCGGCGAGGCCGGCCTCGATGTTCATATGCACGTCTTCCAGTTCCTCGCGCCAGGCGAAGCGGCCCTGTTCGATCTCGGCGCGGATCTCCTCCAGCCCCGCCACGATCCGCTCGCATTCGCCGGGGCGCAGGATGCCGGTCTCGGCCAGCATCCGGGCATGGGCCACGGATGCGGTAATATCCTGCCGGTAGAGACGGCTGTCGAAGCCCACCGACGCGCCGAAGGACTCGGCGCGGGGGTCGGCGGCGTCGGAGAAGCGTCCCCCCCAGGGTTTTTTCAGGGGTTTTTTCGGGAATGGATCTTCGGGGGACACGAGGATATGGCAACCGCTGCCGGGTCGGGCAGGCGGAGCCGATTATAACGCAGGGAGGGAGCGATGGCGAACCAGACGAGGGGAGGACGGCGCTCCGGGGAGCAGGACTCTTTCCTGCCCGACCTCTGCCATGGCGAAAACGTATTGCTGGCGATGCTGGCCACCGAATTGCTCGCCGTCGTCCTCACCCTGGCCCGGCCCGAATCGGCCGCCATGTGGTTTATCCGCCTGGGGCTGTATTCGTTGTACATGCAGTGGGTGACCCTCAGTTGCCTGTCGTTGCTGTGCCTTGCCCGCCGCCGCCTGGCCCGGTTCTCCGACCGTTACAGCGCCTTGCTGGCCTATCTGATCATCCTGGCCGTCGCCCTCTTTATCGGCGTGGTGAGCTGGTGGCTGTTTTCCCCCCTGCCCATTTGGGGGGCGGAGGGGGAGGCGCATACGCCCTGGAATTTTCTGCTGCGCAGCCTGGCGATCAGCGGCATCCTGGGGGCGCTGTTCCTGCACTATCTCTACATGCAGCACCAGTGGCGCCGCCGCATCGTTTCCGA
Source organism: Gammaproteobacteria bacterium (assembly GCA_028817255.1). Taxonomy (NCBI): domain Bacteria; kingdom Pseudomonadati; phylum Pseudomonadota; class Gammaproteobacteria; order Candidatus Porifericomitales; family Candidatus Porifericomitaceae; genus Candidatus Porifericomes; species Candidatus Porifericomes azotivorans. The sequence continues at coordinate 6,881 of JAPPQA010000076.1, forward strand.
GAACCAGGCGCAGGTGCGGGCCCTGCAGGCGCGCATCCGCCCGCATTTTCTCTTTAATACGATGAACACGCTGGCGGCGCTGGTGCGCGACGATCCGGCGCAGGCCGAACTGCTGATCGAGAATCTGTGCGCCCTGTTCCGCGTCGCGCTGCGCGAATTCCCCGGCCTGGTTCGGTTGCCGGTGGAGTTGGACCTGTGCCGCCGCTACCTGGAGATGGAGCGGTTGCGGCTGGGGAAGCGGTTGCAGGTGCAGTGGGACATCGCCGCCCTGCCGGACGACGCCGGGATGCCGCCGCTGACCCTGCAGCCGTTGCTGGAGAACGCCGTCTATCACGGCATCGAGCCGCGCCACGGCGGCGGTTGCATCCGCGTGTCCGCGGGCCGCTCGGAGCAGGCGCTGCAGATTCGCATTGAGAATCCCCTGCCCGAGAGCTGGGCCGGGGGGCGCCAGGACGGCCACCGCCTGGCGCTGGAGAACGTGCGTGAACGCTTGCAGCACAGTTTTCCCGGGCCGACCGCGCTGCTGGCGGAGGAGCGGCAGGGGCGCTTCCTGGTTACCCTGGAGTTCCCGTTTTGCCGGGTCGAAGGTGAAGATCCTGATCGTAGATGACGAGTTGCCGGCGCGGCGCCGGCTCCTGCGCCTGCTGCGCGCCTGCGGCGTGCGGGAAGAGGTGCGGGAGGCCGCCGACGGCCTGGAGGCATTCCGGCTCGCCTCGCGGGCGCCGGCGGACTTGGTGCTGCTGGATATTCGCATGCCGGGCATGGACGGCCTGGAGGCGGCGGGGCACCTGGCCCGGCTGGTTCCGCCTCCCGCCGTGGTCTTCACTACCGCCTACGAGGCGCATGCCCTGGAGGCATTCGCGGTCAACGCCGTGGATTATCTGGTGAAACCGGTAACGCAGGGGCAACTGCAACGCGCCCTGGAGAGGGCGCGGGCGCCAAACCGCGCCCAGTTGGCCGCCCTGGCCGAGCGGCGGCAGGCACGGCGCAGCTACCTGGGCGGGCGGCAGAGCGGCAGCCTGCGTCTGGCGCCGGTGGCCGAGATTCGTTATTTCCGGGCCGAGCACAAGTATGTAGAGGCGGTCGCGCCGGAAAGCGTCCTGCTGCTGGAAGAAAGCCTGAAAGACCTGGAGCGCGAGTTCGCCCCGGATTTTCTGCGGGTGCACCGCAACGCCTTGGCCGCCATGCGCCATGTCCGCGCCCTGGAGCCGGCGGCCGGGGGCAGCCACCTGCTGCGCTTTCGCGGCCTGGAGGGCGCTATCCCGGTGAGCCGCCGCCTGTTGGCGGAGGTGCGCCGTCGCTTGCAGTCCGGCTGAAGAGGGCGGCGGTCTCGCGCGCGGCGGCGAGCGCCGCCAGCCTGCCGATTACTCCGTAGGGATAGAAGCGGTTGCCGTGGTCGTTGCCGGCCTCCCTCGGGGATTCCGCCGGCGGCTCTCCCGGCGCCTGGCCGCAGTCGGCGAAGGCGAGCGGCTGAAAATACATTCCCGGGGCGTTCAGATTCTCCTCGGCGCCGCGCTTGTTGTGCACCCGGTAGAAGCCGCCGACCACGCGGTTGCCCACGGTATATACCACCGGTTCGGCGACTCGCTCCGGGTTGCCCCAGGTCTCGCGGGTGAACACGCCCTCCTGGATGAGCACGCGGGTTACTTTTTGGCCCTCCTTGACGGTGGCCATGCGGCTGCGCTGCTTGCGGTTCAGTTGCAGCGCCTCCTCGGGGCTGCGCACGGTCATGACCGCCATGCCGTAGGTGCCGGTATCCGCCTTGAGCACGACGAACGGCCGGCTGGCGACGCCGTAGCGGCGGTATTTTTCGCCGATCTCCTCCAGCAGGGCGGCGACCCGGGCTTGCAGGCAGTGTTCCCCCTCTCTCTTCATGAAGTCTATGGCGCCGCAGTCGTAGCACAACGGCTCCAGCAGCCAGGGATCTTCCAGGCCGACAAAGGCGGCGAATTCCGCCGCCACCTGCCGGTAGTGGCTGAAATAGAGGGCCTTGGAGCGCTCCGACCAGCCCTGGTACGGCGAGGGCGCCACCCGTTGTTCCAGCCCCTCGAGGATCGGCGGCCGCCCGGAGGAGAGGTCGTTGTTGAGCAGAATCAGGTCCGGGTCGAAATCGCCTGCCCGCAGCCGGTTGCCGTGCCGTTCCAGGGGCGGCGCCGGCTCGGTGTCGCCGGCGGGGGGCGCCGGCGCCGGCGCCGCGGCGCTTTGCAGCCGGCCGATGCGGGTCTCGAAGCCCGCCTGTTCCAGGATGCTGCGCAAGGTAGCCAGGTGCTGCGCGTAGTACGGGTTGCGCGTGTGGTTTTCCGGTACCACGAGGATGCGATCCACGACGATGCCCATGCCCTCCACGGCCTGCTGCACGGCTTGTACGCACAGGGGCGCGAAGGCGCGGTTCAGGTTGTTGAAGCCGGCCGGGAACAGGTTGGTGTCCACCGGGGCGATTTTGAAGCCCGCGTTGCGGATATCCACGGAGGCGTAGAAGGGCGGCGGCGTGGCGCGCCATTGGCGGCGGAACCAGGATTCGATCTGCGTCTGGCGCGCCAGCAGGTCGCGTTCCAACGGCTGCAGGGGGCCGGAGAGCGCCGTAGTCAGGTGCGGAACGGAACTCTCGGCAAGGGAGATGGCGGCGTTATCGGGCATGGCGCATGGTGTTGGCCTTGTCATTCCGGCCACCCCCCCGTGTCATTCCGGC
>JAPPQA010000077.1 GCA_028817255.1 Gammaproteobacteria bacterium
GCGACTCCCCCTCAAGGGGGGAGTGATGGGGAGAGTGGGGCGGCAGCCGGCTCCGGGGGGAGTGATGGGGAGAGTGGGGCGGCAGCCGGCTCCAGGGGGAGTGATGGGGAGAGTGGGGCGGTTTGCCGGGCCGGGTACGCCCGCTGCCGGGGGCCGGGGCGCTCTTCCCTGGCGCGCCCCAGGCTAAGCGCCGCCTAGACCGAGCAGTTGCGGCAATCCTTCCAGGGACGGCAATTCCGCGGACGGCGTTGCCGGGAGCCGCTCGCGCCCTTGCCCCAGGCGGTTGATCCAGACGGCGCGCATACCGCAGGCGGCGGCGCCGGCCGCGTCCCAGGCGTTGGCGGATTGGAAGGCGATGCGCCCGGCCTCCACGCCGAGGCGCTCCGTCGCCAGGCGGTACACCCGCGGCTCGGGCTTGTAGATCCCGACCTCCTCCGCGGACCAGACGGCATCCAACAAGCCCGCGATGCCGCTATGCCGCACGGCGGCGTCCAGCATGGCGGGCGTGCCGTTGGAGAGGATCGCGGTGGTCATGCCCGCGTCCCTGAGCGCGCGCAGCACCGCGGGCGCCTCCGGGTGGCAATCCAGCGCCAGGTACGCGCCGAGCAGGTCGTCGCGCAGGGCGCGGTCTTCGATGCCGTGCGCCTCCAGGGCGTAATCCAGGCTGTCCGCCGTGACCTGCGCGAAATCGCCGTGCCGCCCCATCAGGCTGCGCAGCCAGGCGTATTGCAGCTGTTTGGCGCGCCACAATTCCGATACCGCTTGCGCCTGTGGGCCGAGGCGCCCGGCGTGGCGTTCCGCCGCCGAGTGCACGTCGAACAAGGTGCCGTAGGCGTCGAACACGCAGGCCGCTATGCGGTCGAACATCGGCGGGCAGTTCCTGGCGCCGGCGCGGTTTGGCGGGCGGGGCTTGTTCTAGGCACGGGTCGGCAGCCTCGATTCGGGTCGGGATCGTTGGCGCAGGGTAACAGACTATCCGCCTCGATCGGAGTATTCTTGCTTGCACGGGCCGGGAAGTCGGCGCTTCGTTCGGCTGGCGCGACGAATCCGGCAACGGCAAGGGGCGGCATGGAAAACGATCAAAGCAATCGCGGCGGCAATCACGGCAGCAATCGCGGCGGCGGCAATCACAGCTCTTACTGGCGCGAAAATATTCGCACCATCGTTATCTGCATGGCGGTCTGGTTCGTCGTCTCTTACGGCTTCGGCATCTTGTTCGCGGACCTGCTGGACCGGATCCGGTTTTTCGGTTTTAAGCTGGGATTCTGGTTCGCGCAACAAGGTTCGATTTACGTGTTCCTCGCGCTCGTCGTGTTCTACGCGCGGCGCATGAATATGCTGGACCGCAAGCATAACGTGGACGAAACGGAATAAGCGCCGTGGAACTGCAAACGATCTCCTTCCTGGTCGTCGGGCTGACGCTGGCGCTGTACATCGGGATCGCGTTCTGGTCCCGCGTCGCCTCCACCGGCGACTTTTACGTCGCCGGCAAACACGTGCATCCCGTGACCAACGGCATGGCGACCGCGGCCGACTGGATGTCGGCGGCCTCGTTCATCTCGATGGCCGGTCTGATCGCTTTCCTGGGCCGCGACGGCTCCATATACCTGATGGGCTGGACCGGCGGCTATGTGCTGCTGGCCATGCTGATCGCGCCGTACTTGCGCAAGTTCAACAAATACACCGTGCCGGATTTCATCGGCGACCGGTATTACTCCAACGTGGCGCGCACCGTGGCGGTCGTCTGCCTGCTGTTCGTGTCCTTCACCTACGTCGCCGGCCAGATGCGCGGCGTCGGCATCGTCTTCTCCCGTTTTCTGGAGGTGGACATCAACACCGGCGTCGCCATCGGCATGGGCATCGTGTTTTTGTACGCGGTGCTGGGCGGCATGAAGGGCGTTACCTATACTCAGGTGGCGCAGTACTGCGTGCTGATTTTCGCCTATACCGTGCCGGCGTTTTTCCTGTCCTTCCAGCTGACCGGCAACCCGTTGCCGCAGGCCGGTTTCGGCAGTACGCTGAGTGAAGGCCCGCAGGCGGGCCGGTATCTGCTGCATGCGCTGGACGAAACGCTCACGGAGCTGGGCTTCGGCGCCTACACGGCGGGGAACAAATCAACCGCGGATGTCTTCTTTATCACCGCGGCGCTGATGTGCGGCACCGCCGGCCTGCCGCACGTGATCGTGCGTTTTTTCACCGTGCCGACGGTGCGCGCGGCGCGCGTCTCCGCCGCCTGGGCGCTGCTGTTTATCGCGCTCCTGTACTCCACCGCGCCGGCGGTCGGCGCCTTTGCCCGAATGAACCTGGTCAACACGGTGCAGGATGCCTCCTACGCCGCAATTCCCCGGTGGTTCAAGAATTGGGAGAATTCCGGACTGATCGCCTGGCTGGATAAAAACGGCGACGGCAGGATCCAATACGCCGCCGGCGCGCCGTTCGAGGGCAAGCCGGCTTATGCCGGCAGTGCGGACGATGCCGCCGCCCGCGGCCCGCATGGCGAGCGCGGCTTGAGCAACGCGCCGGCCGAAGGGCGCAATGAGCTGTACGTGGACCGCGACATCATGGTGCTGGCGAATCCGGAAATCGCCGACTTGCCGAACTGGGTGATCGCGCTGGTCGCGGCCGGCGGATTGGCTGCGGCGCTGTCAACGGCGGCGGGGCTGCTGCTGGTGATCTCCTCGGCGATCTCGCACGACCTGCTGAAAGGCGTGATCGCGCGCGGCCTGAGCGAACGGCAGGAATTGACGGCGGCGCGCATCTCCGCGGCGGTGGCGATTTTCATCGCCGGGCTGTTCGGGATCCACCCGCCCGGCTTTGTGGCGCAGGTGGTGGCCTTTGCCTTCGGTCTCGCGGCCTCGTCGTTCCTGCCGGTCATCATGCTGGGCATCTTTTCCAGGCGCATGAACAAGGAAGGCGCGATTGCCGGCATGTTGGCGGGGCTGTGCTTTACCTTCGGCTACATCGTGTTCTTCAAGTTCATAGCGCCCGAACGGAACGATGCCGAATACTGGCTGTTCGGCATTTCGCCGGAAGGCATCGGCACGCTGGGCATGATCCTGAACTTCGTCGTCGCCATCGCCGTCAGCCGCCTCACCGCGCCGCCGCCGGAGGCAGTGCAGCGCCTCGTGGAAGACATCCGCGTACCGCAGCGGCGAATTCCGCCGCCCGCGCCC
>JAPPQA010000078.1 GCA_028817255.1 Gammaproteobacteria bacterium
GAGCCGGTAATGCTCCCGCGCGCCGCCGCCAGCTGCAGGACTTGCTCCACCGCAGTGCCGTGCAGTGCGTCTCTATTGCTGACCAGGCGGTCGGAATCCATGGTCAGCACCGGCACGGCGGCCAGTTCGCGAAAGGCGATCTCCTCGGCAGCGCGTTGGCGGAAATTCTCCCATTGCCTCACCTCGCTCGAGAATTGCAGGGTGCCGGCGGGCGGCGGGCGCGTCCACTCCGAGAAGCCGGGGCCGCCGCCGCCGCCACCGCCGCCGCCACCACCGCCGCCGCCGCAAGAACCAAGCAGAACGGTTGCCGATAGCAGCGCGCCAGGCAGTGCGCCGTGCCGCCGGCCGCGCATGGCGGGCGGGCAGGGCGGCCGTCTTCGGCTATGGTCGGGGCTAGATACAGGCGGGGGCGAAGCGATCATTGGGGACGGTGTATGGGCCTCTGGCTGCGCTCAAGCATAAAAATGCGGATGGTACAATAAAAGCAAAAGTGCCGGGAACGAGCTCCCGGCATCGGGAACATCGAGGAAAGGAGTCCGCTTTTGCGTTCAGGGACGATCGCATTCCTGCTCGGCGCCTGCTTGCTGTTGCACTGTACGCGGTTGCCGGCAGCGCAGTGGTCCTGGCTGTTGTTGCCGGCCATCCTGTTGCCGCTGCGCTGGCCGGCCTTGCGCTTCCCCTGTTGCCTCGCCGCCGGGTTCCTCTGGGGGCTGGCGCGCGCCGCGCCGCTGTTGGAGCGCGGCTTGGCGCCCGAGCTTGCGGACCGCCCCCTGGTCCTGGTCGGCGAGATCGCCTCCCTGCCGGAGCGGCGCGGGGACAGTCTGCGCTTCGTTTTCCGCATCGTCGAGCGGCGCCCGCCGCCAAGAGCGGATACAGGGTCGGACATGGCTCCGTCCGCGGCCCTGCCGGCTCGCGTCCGGCTCTCCTGGTACCGGCAGGCGGCGCGGCTCGTTCCCGGCGAACGCTGGCAACTGCGCGTGCGCCTGCGCCCGCCCCACGGCTACCGCAATCCCGGCGGTTTCGACTACGAGGGCTGGTTGTTCCGGCATGGCCTGCGGGCCACCGGTTACGTCCTGAACCATCCCGACAACCGCCGTCTCCCCTCCGTGCCGGGGCGGTTCCTGGACCGCTTGCGCCAGGAACTGGGCGCGGCGGTGCGTACCCGGCTCGCCGCCAGCTCCGAAGTCGCCGCCCTGGTGCAGGCCCTGGGAGTGGGAGACCGCAGCGGCATAAGCGCCGAGCAGTGGCGCGTCCTGCGCCGCACGGGCACGGCGCATCTGCTTGCGATATCCGGCCTGCACATCGGCCTGCTGGCCGCCTTTGCCGGCGGGCTGTCCCGTTGCATCCTCTTGCGGCTGTTGCCGGGCGCCCTGCTGGGCAAGGCCTGGGCGAGCCGGCTGCCTATCCTGATCGCCTGGGTCGCCGCCGCCGGCTATGCCGGCCTTGCCGGCTTCTCCCTGCCTACCCGCCGCGCCCTGCTTATGTTCTCCGTGCTGGCCGCCGCCTGCTTGCGCCGCCGCCGGCCGGCCTGGGATCAGGCGTTCTGCTGCGCCCTGCTCGCCGTACTGGTCGCCGACCCGCTGGCGCCGGCCGACGCGGGTTTCTGGCTCTCTTTCCTTGCCGTGGCCGGAATCCTCTTCGGTATGGCCGGGCGCCGCCTCGGCGCCGCCCCCGGTCGTTGGCTGCGGATGCAGCTGTTGGTTTCCCTGGCCCTGCTGCCCGTATTGCTGGCCTGGTTTGGCGGCTACCCGCTGCTGAGTCTGCCGGCCAATCTGCTGGCCGTGCCCTGGGTCACGTTCCTGGTCCTGCCCGCCGCGCTGGCCGGCATCGGCCTGCTGCCCTGGCTGCCCGCCATCGCCGCCATCCCCCTGCAATTTGCCGCCGCCGCGCTGGAGCTCCTGTGGCCGCTGCTGGAGTCTCTGACTGCCCTGCGCTGGGGGCTGTTGCAACCCCCGCAACCATCGTGGCCGGCACTGCTGCTGGCGGCGGCAGGCGTTTTCATGCTGTGTCTGCCGCGCGGGGTGGCGCCCCGCGCCCTGGGGTTCTGCTGCCTGCTGCCCGCCTTATTGCCGGTCCCGCCGCGGCCGGCGCCGGGGGAGCTGCACTTCGCTTTGCTGGACGTGGGGCAGGGGCTGGCGGCGGTGGCCCTTACCCGCAACCATACGCTGGTTTACGATACCGGGCCGCGGTTCTCGTCAGGGGGCGACAACGCGCGGATCACGTTGCTGCCCTACCTGCGTTCCCTGGGCGTGCAGCGGCTCGACCGCCTGGTGATCAGCCACGGCGACAGCGACCATGCCGGCGGCCTGGAGTCGGTGCTGGCGGAGTTTCCCGGCACGGAGGTCTATAGCGGCACGCCGGGAGCGCTGCCGCCGCCGGTAGCGGCCAAGCCATGCCGGGACGGATCGGTCTGGGACTGGGATGGCGTGCGCTTCGAGTTTCTGCATCCCGGCGACGACGATATCCTTTTGCAAGGCAACGACCGTTCCTGCGTCCTGCGGATCGCCGCCCAGGGGCAGCGGCTGTTGTTGCCCGGCGACTTGCAGGCCGCGGGCGAACGGGCCTTGCTCGCGCGCCACCGCCGCCGCTTGCGTGCCGAGCTGCTGTTGATCCCGCATCACGGCAGCCGCACTTCTTCCACGATCCCTTTCGTGACGGCGGTCGAACCCGCGCACGTGCTGGTCCCGGTCGGTTACCGAAACCGCTTCCGGCTGCCGAAACCGGATATAATTGCGCGCTATGCGAGGCGGGGGGCCATTGTTCGCTCTACCGCCAAAGAGGGTATGATCGAGGCGAGGGTGGCGCGAGGCGCTCTGCATTTGCGAAGTTACCGTGCCGCAAGGCGTCGCTTCTGGCACGAGCGGGTAGAATGAAAGGCCGGCGTCCGGGCGCCGGCGCCGCGTAAGGCAGGGGATACCATGCTGGAATTATTTCGGGCGGGCGGCCTGTTAATGTGGCCGATCCTGTTCTGTTCGATCCTGGCGACGGCGATCGTCATCGAACGGTTCTGGTCGTTGCGGCGGCGGCGCATCGCGCCGCGCACCCTGGTTGCCCAGGTATGGCACTGGGAAAAGGACGGGCACATAGACGCCCAGCGCATCCACGACCTGCGCCGGGGTTCTCCCCTGGGGCGGGTCCTGGCGGCCGGGCTCTCCAACCGCCGCCAGCAACGGGAGATCATGAAGGAGCGGATCGAAGAGGTAGGCCGCCACGTCAGCCATGATCTGGGCCGTTTTCTCAACACGTTGGGCACCATCGCCTCGATTACTCCCCTGTTGGGGCTGCTGGGCACGGTCATCGGCATGATCAAGGTGTTCGCGGTCATCACCGCACAGGGGGTGGGCAACCCCGTGGTACTCGCCGAGGGGATCTCCGAGGCCCTGCTGACCACCGCCGCCGGCTTGTCGGTGGCGATTCCCACTCTTATGTTCTACCGCTACTTTCGCGGCAAGGTAGAGGAACTGGTCGTGGCCATGGAGCAGGAGGCTATGCGGCTGGTGGAGGTCATATACGTGCATGGCAGGGCGGCGGGCCGGGAGGCGACGGAACCGCCGCCAAGGACCGCCGCCGGCAGCGCGCCTGCCTACCAACCGCTGGCGCGCAAATCGAAGCAGGCGCGATGAATTTCCGTTCGCGCAGCGCGGAGTCCGTGGACATCAACCTCACGCCTTTGATTGACATCGTTTTCCTGCTGCTGATCTTTTTCATGGTATCCACGTCCTTCCAGCGGGAATCCGAGATCGAGATCACCCTGCCTCAGGCCGGCCCGGAGTTGCTGGAGGTGCAGCCGGAGACGATCGAAATTGCCGTGGATGCCGACGACCGGATCTATGTCAATCAGGTTCAGATCGTCAACTCCAGCACCCGCACCGTCCGCGAAGCCTTGCAGGAACTGACCTTGGAGGCGGAAGATCCGACGCTGGTGGTCAATGCCGATGCCCGAGCGACGCACCAGGCGGTCATCCGCGTGATGGACGCGGCTCGCCAGCTCGGTCTCCAGCGGATCACCTTCGCCACCCGTTTCGAGGAATCTCGCTGAACTCCCCGCCCGCTCTTATGTCCGCGGCCAGCGTCCATGGTTTTTTGGAACGCCTCTGGTACGAGGAGCACTCCCTGGCTCCGGCGTTGCTGCCCTTGAGCTGGGCCTATCGCGCCGCGGTGGGGCTGCGGCGGTTCGGCTACCGGGTGGGAGCGTTGCGTCGCCACCGTCTGCCGGTGCCGGTAATCGTGGTCGGCGGCTTGGTCGTGGGCGGCACCGGCAAGACCCCGTTGACCGCATGGCTGTCGGAATTCTTCGGCAGACACGGCTACCGGCCGGGGATTGCCACCCGAGGCTACCGCGGCCGGGCGCGCTCCTGGCCGCAACGCGCGTTTCCCGGCAGCGACCCGCGCATGGTGGGAGACGAGGCGGTACTTCTGGCGCAACGCAGCCCGCATCCGGTGGCCGCCGACCCGAATCGCGCGCGCGCCGCCCGCAGCCTGGTAGAGCGCTGCGGTTGCAACCTGATCCTCTGCGACGACGGTCTGCAACACCTGGCCCTGGAACGGGATCTGGAGATCGTCGTGGTAGATGGCCAGCGCCGCTACGGCAACTGCTACTGCTTGCCCGCTGGCCCCTTGCGCGAACCGTTGTCGCGTCTGGCGCGGGCCGATATGATCGTCGCCAACGGACGCTGCAAGCATGGCGAGTTCCCCATGCGCTGCCTGCCCGCCCCCCTGCGGTCTCTGCTCGACCCGCTGCAACGTTCGCCCCTGAAAGACTGGGTCGGCCGCCGCGTCCATGCCGTCGCCGGCATCGCCGGCCCAGGGCGCTTTTTTTCCTTGTTGCGCCGCGCCGGACTGCAAATCCTCGAGCACCCCCTTCCGGACCACCATCGCTACCGGGCACGGGATATACGCTTTGCCGACAATCTCCCGGTGATCATGACGGAAAAAGACGCCGTCAAGTGCTACCCCTATGCGGACGCCCGTCATTGGTGTCTGCCCCTGCAGGTCGTCATGGGCCCTGCCTTTCAGCATCGCCTGCTTCGCCTGTTGAATACCGCCAGAGGCGCGAGAGAGGGGGAAGAGGACGCCGCGCCGCTATCCCGCCGGGAACGGCAGGGGCGGGTAGAGGTCCATTCCATGCCGGGCGGGTGCGGCGTCGCGAGTCCCTCGTCTCCTACGTTCCGATTGGAAAAAATTTAACTATCTAAATTAGATATATATTATAACTAATTGATATTTAATTATAATATTATGGAAAAGCGCTTGCTCGCGATCCTCGTCTGTCCGCTTACCGGCGGTCCCTTGCGCTACGACGCCAAGCGCCAGGAACTGTTGTCCGGCAAAGCCGGTCTCGCCTACCCGATACGGGACGGCATCCCGGTGCTGCTCGCCGACGAGGCACGCCCCCTGGCGCCCGAAGAATGCGCCGGCCTGCCGGGAGGCGCGCCGGAAGAGCCGCCGCCGCAAGAGAATCCTCCAGGGCGCCAGGGCCAATGAATGGACTACACGGTCGTCATCCCCGCCCGTTACGCCTCCACCCGCCTGCCGGGCAAGCCCCTGCTGGAGATCGCCGGCAAGCCGCTGCTGCAACACGTATGGGAAAAGGCCCGCGGCAGTTCGGCGCGGGCGGTGCTTATCGCTACCGACGACGAACGCATTGCCAGTGTCGCCCGGGGGTTTGGCGCCGAGGTTTGCCTTAGCTCCAGCGCGCACCGCTCCGGCAGCGACCGTATCTGCGAGGCCATCGAGGGCCGCGCGTTGCCAGACGATGCCCATATCGTCAACCTGCAAGGCGACGAACCCCTGTTGCCCTCCTGCCTGCTGGATCAGGTGGCCGCCGCCCTGGAGACACGCTCCCAGGCGGACATGGCCACTCTCTGCGCCCCCCTGGAACCCGGCACGGACGCGGCCGACCCGAACCTGGTCAAGGTAGTGCGCGACAATCAGGGGCGCGCCCTGTACTTCAGCCGCTGCCCGATCCCTCATGGCGCCCCCCGTCACTGGCGGCACATCGGTTTGTACGCCTATCGCGCCGGCTATCTGCGTCGCTTCGTGCGGCTGCCTCCTTGCGCTGCCGAGCGTGACGAACGGCTGGAACAACTGCGGGCGCTGCACCACGGCGCTTGGATCCATGTAGAGCTGGCGACCGCCCCTGTTGCCGCCGGCGTGGACACCGCTGCCGATCTGCAACGGGTGCGGGAACTGTTTCGGGCGCAGATAGATGCCTAAGAAAGCATCTTAAATTTAAGTTTTATATAGAAATAATATATGCCGTCCGCATCACTCCCCCCTTGAGGGGGAGTCGGCAAGACGAGGGCGCAAGCCCGAAGTCGCGCCGGTGGGGGGAGCATCTAAGCGCCTGCTACACCCCACCGCCCAGGAGAACCGCAAGGGCCGCCTAGACTCCCCCTCCAGGGGGGAGTGATGGGAAGAGTGAGGCGGAGGCAGGCGGAGGCGCCCCTTCGAGGCACGGCCTCAGGGCAATCGGTAGGTGATGCGGCCTTTGCCCAAATCGTAAGGG
>JAPPQA010000079.1 GCA_028817255.1 Gammaproteobacteria bacterium
TCCTCGGCCAGGCGGAAGCCCAAACCCGCGGCACGGGTGTCCCAGGGCTTGCCGGTGCGCGCCGCCGAACGCACCCGGTCCGGCACGTTGAACCAGGCGCCGCCGCGGGCGCCGCGCAATCCGCCCGGGCCGACCGCGCCGCACTCGCTCTCGCCGCCGTTGTCGTAGTTGGCATGAAAGCCCGAGCAGACCCACTCCCACACGTTGCCCAGCATGTTGTACAAACCCCAGTCGTTGGGACGGTAGCTTTGCGCCGGGGCCGTGGCGCCGTGACCGTCCTCGCAGTCGTGTACGGCGATATCCCAGTCCGCGAAGAGCGCTTCGGCGGTGCGGTCGGCGGCGTTGGCATAGCGGCAGGCAGCGCCGGAATTTGCCCCCCAGGGGCGGGCCGTCGTGGTGCCGGCGCGGGCCGCGTATTCCCACTCCGCCTCCGTGGGCAGGCGGTATGGCCGTCCGGTGGCGGCGCGCAGCCAGCGGGCGTAGGCCGCCGCGTCTTCCCAGGAGACCCGCACCACCGGGTGCCGGTCGCCGTTCAGGGAGCGGTCCCGGTATGCGCCGCTGTCGTGCCCGGGACGAAAGAGACGGTACTGGGCGTTGGTGACCTCATGGGTCATCAGCCGGAAGGGGCGCACGCACACCTTGTGCCGGCGTTCGTAGCCATGCCTGCCTTGCTCCGACGGCGGACTGCCCATCTGGAAGCAGCCGCCGGGGATCTCCGCCATTGGCAGGGCGGGCGGGGCGGGCGGCGGGGCCGGCGCGGCCTGCCCCTGGGCGGCGAGGCAGAGAACGAAGACGGCGGGCCAGCGGGCGGCATGGGGCAGGATGCTTATGACGAACCCTCTTCCGGTCCCGCAGGCAGGGCTTCGCCCACTTGCAGCCCGGCGGCCGGCGGCGCTGGCGCCCTCCCCCGTTGCCTCGCGCCAACGCGGGCCGCGACGGCGCGGGGCTTGCCCCGCTTGCTGCCGTTGCCGCCCTTGCCGGGGCGCTGCAATACCCGGCGCAGGTACTGGCCGGTGTAGGAGCCGGGGTGGCCGGCTATCGCTTCCGGGGGGCCGGCGGCGACGATCTCTCCGCCCCCGTCGCCTCCCTCCGGGCCGAGGTCCACAACCCAGTCCGCCGTTTTGATGACATCCAGGTTGTGCTCGATCACTACGATGGTATTGCCGCGGTCGCGCAATTCGTGCAACACCTCCAGCAGATGCAGGATGTCGTGGAAATGCAGGCCGGTGGTGGGTTCGTCCAGGAGGTAGAGGGTGTTGCCGGTGTCGCGCCGGGACAATTCGCGCGACAGCTTGATCCGCTGCGCTTCGCCGCCGGAGAGGGTGGTGGCGATCTGGCCCAGGCGTATATAGTCGAGCCCGACGCGCGCCAGGGTCTCCAATTTGCGCAACACGGCGGGGATGGCGGAGAAGAACTCGCGCGCCTCCGCCACCGTCATTTCCAACACTTCGTGGATGTTGCGGCCCTTGTAGCGAATATCCAGCGTCTCCCGGTTGTAGCGCTTGCTGCGGCAGACATCGCAGGGGACGTGGATATCCGGCAGGAAGTGCATCTCCACCCGGATCAGGCCGTCGCCCTCGCAGGCTTCGCAGCGGCCGCCGCGCACGTTGAAACTGAAGCGCCCCGGCCGGTAGCCGCGCGCCCGCGCCTCGGGCAGGGCGGCGAATAACTCGCGCACCGGGGTGAACATGCCGGTGTAGGTGGCGGGATTCGAGCGCGGCGTGCGGCCGATGGGGCTTTGATCGATGTTCACCACTTTGTCCAGCAGCTCCAACCCCCGGATGGCGCGGTGGGGCGCGGGGCTGCGGTCGGCGCCGTGCAGCGCGCGGGCCGTCGCCCGGTACAGGGTGTCGTTGATCAACGTGGATTTGCCGGAGCCGGAGACGCCGGTCACGCAGGTCAGAAGCCCCAGCGGCAGCTCCAGGTCTATGGCCTTGAGGTTGTTGCCGCGGGCGCCCTCGATTCGCAACAGGCGCTGCCGCTGCCGCGGGGTGCGCCGCTTCGGCACGGGGATGCGCCGGCGCCCGGAGAGATACTGGCCGGTCAGCGAGTCCGGGTGGCGCCGAATCTGGGCGGGCGTGCCCTGGATCACCACGCGCCCGCCGTGCAGGCCGGCGCCCGGGCCCATCTCGACCACGTGGTCGGCGCTTTCGATCGCCTCCTGGTCGTGCTCGACGACGAGCACGCAGTTGCCCAGGTCGCGCAGGCGGCTCAGGCTGCGCAGCAGCCTGCGGTTATCGCGCTGATGCAGGCCGATGGAAGGTTCGTCCAGCACGTACATGACTCCCACCAGGCCGGCGCCAATCTGACTGGCCAGGCGAATGCGCTGCACCTCGCCGCCGGAAAGGCTGTCCGCGCTGCGGTCCAGGGCCAGGTACTCCAGGCCCACATCGGCCAGGAACTCCAGGCGGGCGCGCACTTCCTTGAGCACCTTCTCGGCAATGCGCCCGCGCTGTCCGCTCAGCCGCAGCCCGGCGAACAGGTCCAGGGACCGGCCCACCGGGAGAGAGGTCACGGCGGGCAGCGGGTATTTGTCCACATACACGTGCCGGGCGGCCTCGTGCAGCCTGGAGCCCTCGCAGGCCGGGCAATCCCGGGTGGAACGGAACTCGGCCAGGGATTCGCGCACCGCCCAGGAATCCGTCTCCCGGTAGCGGCGCTCCATGTTCGGGATCACGCCCTCGAAGGGGCGCTTTCTGGCGCCGCGGCCATAGCGGCCCCTGGGGAAGTCGAAGCGGATCGCGGCACCCCCGCTGCCGTAGAGCACGATCTTGCGGATGGCGGCGGGCAGCCTGCGAAAGGGCGCATCCAGATCGAATTCGTAGTGGCGGGCCAGGCCGAGCAACAGGCGGTGGCAGTAATTGGAGCGCCGGTCCCAGCCGGGAATGGCCCCCTCGAGCAGGCTGTGCGAGGGGTAGCGCACGACCCGCTCCGGGTCGAAAAACTGCACCGACCCCAGGCCGGAGCATTCCGTGCAGGCGCCCGCCGGGTTGTTGAAAGAAAACATCCGGGGCTGCAACTCCGGGATGCTGTAGCCGCATTTCGGGCAGGAGAAGCGGGCCGAGAACAGCAGCGCGTCGGCATCCGGGGCGTCCATGGACACCACCTTCGCCAGCCCGTCGCCGAGCCGCAGCGCCGTCTCGAAGGACTCGGCCAGGCGTTGCGCCATGTCCGGGCGCACCCGGAACCGGTCCACCACGGCCTCGATGTCGTGCTTGCGGTGCAGCTGCAGCTTGTCCGGCCGTTCCAATTCCACCACGGCGCCGTCTATGCGGGCGCGGACGAAACCCTGGGCGCGCAGCTGCTCCAGGACCTGCGCGTGCTCGCCTTTGCGGCCCTGCACTACCGGCGCCAGCAGCATGTACCGTTCCCCGGGCAGGGCCAGAACGGCGTCCACCATCTCGCTTACGGTCTTGGCCGCCAGCGACCGGCCGTGGCGCGGACAGCGGGGCTCGCCGACCCGCGCGTAGAGCAGCCGCAGGTAGTCGTAGATCTCGGTGATGGTTCCCACCGTCGAGCGCGGGTTGTGAGAGGTGGTTTTCTGCTCGATGCTGATGGCCGGGGACAGGCCCTCGATATGATCTACGTCCGGCTTCTCCATCACGGAGAGAAACTGGCGGGCATAGGCCGAGAGCGATTCCACGTAGCGGCGCTGGCCGTCCGCGTAGATGGTGTCGAAGGCCAGAGAGGACTTGCCCGAACCGGAAATGCCGGTGATCACCACCAGCCGGTCCCGCGGAATGTCCAGATCTATGGCCTTCAGATTGTGTGTACGTGCCCCCCGGATACGGATCGTGTCCATACTCGCCCCCCGCGCGTTCGGGATCCCCCCATTGGGATTCCCCCTTCGCAATCCCTCATTGTACGCTGCCGCCTCGCGCCGGGGCAAAGGCGGCGCATTCGGTCCAAGCCGGCGCGGAACGCGGGGGGAAAACAGGGGCGCCCCGAGGCAAAATCCCGCCGCGGCGGCACGAATGCCGATCATGCAAAAAGCGCATTTACAACGGGGGCGCGGTCCCGCCATACTGGCATCCCCAGGGGAGGCATACCCGTGCCCACCTGCACACCTACCGGGGAACAGACGGATTCATGCGGGGAGTAACGATATGGCAGAAAGAGGATTGAACAAGGTCATGCTGATCGGCAGGCTGGGGGCGGACCCGGAGGTGCGCTACACGGCCAGCGAGCGGGCGGTCGCCAACCTGTCGCTGGCCACCAGCGAGCGCTGGAAGGATCGGGAGGGCGAGCCGCAGGAGCGCACGGAATGGCACCGGGTGGTGATGTTCGGCAAGCTGGCCGAGATCGCGAAGGAGTACCTGCGCAAGGGCTCTCAGATCTATACGGAGGGGCGATTACAGACCCGCAAATGGCAGGATCGGGATGGGAACGACCGCTACACCACGGAGATCGTCGCCAACGAGATGACCATGCTGGGCGGCCGCCGCGAGGAGGGGGGAGAACGGATGCCGCCCGCGGGGGATGCGCCCCCGGGGGATGCGGCGCCTGGGCCGCGGAAGGGCCGTTCCCCGCCGTCGGCGGACGGCGGCGACGAGTTCGAGGACGATATCCCGTTCTGAACCGCCCCGCCGGGATATTCTTCCGCGCACCGCGCGCCCTCGCCGCGCGCCCTCTGGGCCACCCCTTCTGGGGCCGCCCGCCTGGGGCCGCCGCCGCCAGGCGACAGACGCCTGGGCCGCCGACAGCCGCCCAGGCTCGCGCTCAGGCGTCGTTGGCGCCGAGGATATCCTGACCGCGGCCGCGGGTGAACCGCAACAGGCGGTCTATGGGCCGCAGGGCGCGGCGGCGGATCTCCTCGGGGATATTGATCTCGTTCTCCCCCGTCTCCAGAACCCGGGCGAGACGCTGCAGCCAGTTCATCGCCATCCAGGGGCAATAGGCGCAGCTCTTGCAAGTCGCCCCCCGGCCGCTGGTCGGCGCGACCAGGAAGGTCTTGCCGGGCGCCGCCTGTTGCATCTTGTGGAAGATGCCGCGCTCGGTGGCGACGATGAAGACGTCGGCGGCCATCTCGCGCGCCGCCTCGATCAGCCCGTGGGTCGAGCCGATGTAGTCTGCCTGTGCCCGCACCGCGGCCGGAGACTCCGGGTGCACCAGCACCTTGGCGCGGGGGTGGCGGGCGCGCATCTCGGCCAATTCGCGGCCCTTGAACTCCTCGTGGACGATGCAGGCGCCATCCCACAGCAGCATGTCGGCGCCGGTGCGCTCGCGCACGTAGTCGCCCAGGTAGCGGTCGGGCGCCCACAGCACCGGCCGGCCCTGGCGATGCAGCCAGCGAACGACATCCAGGGCGCTGCCGGAAGTAACCATCCAGTCGGCGCGCGCCTTGACGGCGGCGCTGGTGTTGGCATAGACCACCACCGCGCGCTCCGGGTGGGCATCGCAAAAGCGGCCGAACTCGGCGGCGGGGCAGCCCAGGTCCAGGGAGCAATCCGCCCGCAGATCGGGCATCAGCACGCGCTTTTCCGGATTGAGTATCTTCGCCGTCTCGCCCATGAAGCGCACGCCGCAAACGACCAGCGTCGAGGCCGGGGACTCGTGGCCGTAGCGGGCCATGTCCAGGGAGTCGGATACGTGGCCGCCGGTTTCGTCGGCTAGCGTCTGGATGGCGGGAGAGGTGTAGTAATGCGCCACCAGGGTGGCATCCTGCTCCCGCAACAAGCGCTTGATGCGCCTCCGCAACCGTTCCCGCTCCGCGTCCTCCAGCGGCTCCGGCACTACCGGAGGCACCGCCTCCGGCGGCTGGCGGAGCGCCGCCGGGGAGGCCACTGGCGCCAGGGTCGCATCCGTCATCGCACGAACTCGATGCCCTGCGAGCGCAGGGCATACAGCCGCGCCGGACGGCGGCGGCCGTTGCCGACGGTCTCGCCGATGTCCTGCAAACAGTCGTAGGCCATGATGCGCTTGCGAAAATTTCGCTTGTCCAGCGCCCGCCCGAGGATGATCTCGTACACGCGCTGCAACTCGCCCAGGGTGAACTTGCCGGGCAGGAACTGGAAGGCGATGGTGGAGTAGCCCAGCTTGGCCGCCAGACGCTCCTGGGCCATGCGCGCGATCTCGCTGTGGTCGAAGGCCAGCGGCGGCAGCCGGTCGCAACGGAACCAATCGGCGCGACGGGCGTCGCTGGCAGGACGCGGGTGAATGCGGCCAGGCGGCACCAATGCGTAGTAGGCCACCGAGATCACCCGCCCGCGGGGGTCGCGCCGCGGGTGGCCGAAAGTGTAGAGCTGCTCCAGATATACCCCGCTTACCCCCGTCTCCTCCCGGAGCTCGCGGGCGGCGGCGCGTTCCAGCGCCTCGCCGGCGCCCACGAATCCGCCCGGCAGCGCCCAGCAACCGGCATAAGGCGGCGCGGCGCGCTGGATGAGCAACAACTGCAGCAACTCCTCCCGAATGGTGAAGATCACGATGTCGGAGGTCACCGCGGGATAGAGCCGGCCGACAGTGCCGGGGGCAGACTTGCCGGACAAGGCTTCCGCGGGCGGCTTGCCGCCTGCCTTGCTCTGTCCGCTCTTTAAGTGTCTCTTATACACTTTCGGCAATTTTAAGCGCTTCGCGTTCTCTACCGCAAGCATGAGACACGGGGTATGATGCAAGCAGGGGGCTCTGTCCATGGCGCATTCCAAAAGTCTGTTCGATAACGAGAACTTGCCTGCCGCCAAGGGCGCAGAGAACGCGCCGCGCCCGCATGCGGACTTCGCGGGCCACAGTCCGGTCATGCGCCAATACCTGCGGCTCAAGTCGGAATACCCCGACACCCTGCTGTTCTTCCGCATGGGAGATTTCTACGAACTGTTCTACGAAGATGCCCGCCGGGCCGCGGAGTTGCTGGACATCGCCCTGACCGCCCGGGGCAAATCGGCGGGACGGCCCGTTCCCATGGCCGGGGTGCCGGCGCACAGCATGGAAAACTACGTGGCCCGCCTGGCGCGGATAGGGGAACCGGTCGCCATCTGCGAGCAGATCGGCGACCCGAAAAGCGGCGCCGGTCCGGTGCGGCGGGAGGTCACGCGCATCATCACGCCCGGGACGCTGACGGACGAAGCCCTGCTGGATACCAGGAGAGAGAGCGTCCTGCTGGCCCTGTGCCACGCGGACGGGCGCCTCGGCCTGAGCACGCTGGAGCTGAGCAGCGGCCGCTTCGCCCTGATGGAAATGGCGGCGGACAGCGCAGCGGACAAGGCCCTGCTGGACGAGGTGGCCCGCATCCGGCCGGCGGAAATATTGGTTGCCGAGGAGTCGCCGCTGGCCGAGCGACTGGCCGGGCAAGGGGGGTTGCGTACCTGCCCGCCCTGGCACTTCGACCGACAACGGGGAGCGGAGGCGTTGCGGGAGCAGTTTCGGGTACACAACCTGGACGGCTTCGGTTGCCAGGAGCTGTCGGCGGCCCTCGCCGCCGCCGGGGCCGTGTTGCAATATGCGCGCGATACGCAGCGCACGGCGCTGCCGCACCTGCAGCCGCCGCGGGTCGAGCGCCGGGACGACTCGACCCTGCTGGATGCGGTCAGCTGCCGCAACCTGGAATTGGAGACCGGCGCGGATGGCGAGCGCAAGCGCAGCCTGCTGGGCATCATGGACACCACGACCACCGCCATGGGCGGGCGGCGGCTCAGGAGCTGGCTGTTGCGGCCGTTGCGGGACCACGCCGCCGTCTATCGCCGCCAGCGGGCCGTGGGCGACCTGCTGGCCGGGGAGCGCTACTCCGGGCTGCGGGAAATCCTGCGCGATGTCGGCGACATGGAGCGCATCCTGGCCCGGGTCGGGCTACAGTCCGCGCGGCCCCGCGATCTGGCGCAACTGCGCGCCACGCTGGGCCTGTTGCCCAGGCTGCGCCAGGAACTTGAGGGCCTGCCCGCGGCGCGTTTCGGCGACGGCAAGCAAAAAATCGCGCTATTCCCGGAACTGCGCCACCTGCTGGAAGAAGCGCTGGCGGAGACGCCGCCGCCGACGCTGCGCGACGGCAACGTGATCCGCGGCGGTTACGACGCCCAGTTGGACGAATTCCGCCGCCTCGGCGGGGACAGCGGCGCTTATCTGCGGCAACTGGAGCAGCAAGAGCGGCAACGGACCCAGATCCCGAACCTGCGGGTCGGCCATAACCAGGTAAGCGGCTTCTACATCGAGGTCAGCCGCCGGCAGCAGCAACAGGTGCCGGACAACTACCACTGCCGGCAGACGCTCAAGGCGGTGGCCCGCTACATCACGCCCGAACTCAAGGACCTGGAGCACCAGGTGCTGAGCGCCCGCGAACGCGCCCTGGCGCGGGAAAAGAGCCTGTACGCAAAATTGCTGGACGCCTGCCGCGAGGTGTTGCGCGAACTACAGCGGTGCAGCGACGCGCTGGCGGAACTGGATGTGCTGGCCTGCCTTGCCGAGCGCGCCGACAGCCTGCGGCTGGCGCCGCCAAAGCTGGTAAAGGAGAATGTGCTGGAGATCCGCGGCGGGCGCCACCTGCTGGTGGAACAGTCGCTGGAACAGCCTTTCACCGCCAACGACCTGACGCTGGACCGGCAACGGCGCATGTTGGTCATCACCGGCCCGAACATGGGCGGCAAATCCACCTACATGCGGCAGGCGGCACTGATCGCGATCCTGGCCGGCATCGGCAGTTACGTCCCGGCGGAAAGTGTGCGGATCGGGCCCGTGGACCGCATCTTTACCCGTATCGGGGCCGCCGACGACCTCAGCGGCGGCCGCTCCACCTTTATGGTGGAAATGAACGAAACGGCGACCATCCTCCACAACGCCACCGCTGACAGCCTGGTGTTGATGGACGAGATCGGCCGGGGCACCAGCACGCTGGACGGCGTCTCCCTGGCCTGGGCCTGCGCCGACTATCTGGCGACCCAAATCGGCGCCCGCGTGCTATTCGCCACCCACTACTTCGAATTGACCCGGCTCGCCGACCAGCGGAAAAATGTAGGCAATGTCCACTTGGACGCTATCGAACACGGCGACCGCATTGTCTTCCTGCACCGCGTGCAGGAAGGCCCGGCGGACCGCAGCTACGGCCTGCAGGTGGCGCGACTCGCCGGCATCCCAGAGGCGGCAATCGGTAGCGCCCAGGACGAATTGCAGCGGCTGGAGCGGCAAATGGCCGCCACCGCCGGCCAGGCGCCGTCCCCGCCCCGGGAGCAATCCCCGCCAGCTCCGGAACCGCAACCGCGGCGAAACGAGGCGTCGGAGCGGTTGCTGCAGCGGTTGCGGGAGGCGCGCCCCGACGAACTCAGCCCCAAAGAGGCTCTGGACTTGCTCTATCGCTTAAAGAGCATGATCGAGTAAAATACTCGAATTCAAGTAAAATCGGAGTATGAAGCGCCGGTTCATGAACACCTTGGAAATATGGAGAAAAGGGCAATATGGCATTCGTGGTGACCGAAAGTTGCATCAAGTGCAAGTACACCGACTGCGTGGAAGTCTGCCCGGTGGACTGCTTTCACGAGGGGCCCAACATGCTGGTCATAGACCCCGATGAGTGCATAGATTGCACGCTGTGCGAGCCTGAATGCCCGGTGGAGGCGATCTTCGCGGAGGAAGACCTCCCGGAGGAACATAAGCAATTTATCTCGCTCAATGCCGAGCTCTCCCGCGAGTGGCCCGTGATCGCCGAGCGCAAAGATCCTCCCGAAGACGCGGACGAATGGAAGGATAAATCCGGTAAAATCGAGCATCTGGAACGTTGAGCGCAACTCCATGAATATGCTGGGTAAAATCAGGATCGCCAACCGCTCGGATGTGGGCTGCGCGCGCCCTCACAACGAGGACAGCACCGCCAGCGACGGCTCCCGGGGCATCGCCGTCGTCGCCGACGGCATGGGCGGCTACAGGGCAGGCGAGGTAGCCAGCGCGATCGCCGTGACCTCAATTATCCGCCATCTCTACCTGAAGCTGCCTATGGAGGAACAGCCCCGCCGGGGCGAGGCCGAGGCGGCGCGGGAAGACTCCGAGATCCTGCGCGAGGCGATAGAATTCGCCAATGCGAACATATACAGGCATGCCTCCACCAAGGAGGACTACAAAGGGATGGGAACCACGGTGGTGGCGGCATTGTTCCACGACGGGGGGATGTACACCGCCCACGTGGGGGATTCCCGCCTCTACCGCCTGCGCGGCACCGAGTTCCAGCAGATCACCAAGGACCACTCACTGGTCCAGGAGGTGGTGGACCGGGGGCTGTGCACGCCGGAGGAAGCGCCGCGATACGTCTCCAAAACCTACGTCACCCGGGCTCTGGGCATCGGCAGTGACGTGGTCGTGGACCTGGGCGAAGAGCGGACCCGGCCCGAAGATATCTATCTCCTGTGCTCGGACGGACTGAGCGACATGGTGGGAAACCGCGATATCCACTTAACTATCCGCAAATATGATGATAGCCTTATGCAGGCGGCGGAAGAATTGGTAAACTTAGCGAACAAACAGGGGGGTAAGGACAATATATCAGTCATTCTGGTACGAATACTGGGATCGGACACCCGCACAGGCAAGCCCCAGGAGGCGCAAACATGATTATCATACGAACGGCAGAGAAATAAGCGATGGCCAAGCTAATCCTTACATTGGGCGCCGGACAGCAGAAGGTGTTCGAGATCGTCAAAGAGCAAACGTTCATCGGGCGGCGCCCCGATTGCGACATCCAGATTGACAACAAGGCGGTCAGCGGCCGCCATGCCAAGGTTCTCACCATCTCCGGCGACTCCTTCCTCGAAGACCTGGGCAGCATGAACGGCACCTACATCAACGCCGAGCGGGTGCAAAAGAGGGCGCTCAACGATGGCGACATCGTCGTTATCGGCCAACACGAACTGCAGTATGTCAACGAGGAGGCGCAGGCCGCGGACGAGGAATTCGAGAAGACCGTCGTCATACGGCCGAACTCGGCGGGGGCGGCGGCGGCAATGGCCAAGATCGCCGCGCAGGCGGGCGCCGCCACCATGACGGGTTCCGCACCGTCACAGCCGCAACAGAAGGTAGGACGGCTGACCATCCTCAACGGCCCTACCGCCGGGCGCTTCATGAACCTGACCAAGACCATCGTCACGCTGGGCAAGCCCGGCAAACAGGTGGCGGCTATCTCGCGGCGCTCGCAGGGTTACTTCCTCACGCACATCGAGAGCGATGGCGACGGCAAACGCTATCCCCTGGTCAACGGCCACCCCATAGGCCCCCGGGCTCATCCGCTGAAGGACAAAGACAAGGTAGAAGTGGCAGGGATCGGCCTGCAGTTCACCACTGTAGCCAGCTGAAACCCCCGCCGCCTACCCGGCGCCCCCCGCGGCCGGACGCGCCAAACGACCTCCACAGCATCCCGGTTCGGGACCCAGCCCCGCGGCCAACTCGGGCCGCGGCAACACCCGCGATGGCATCTCTACTGCCCCGCTCCTACCTCGCTACGGCGGCGCGCGGCGACCCTCCCGCCGCGCTCGGCTTGTGCGGCCAAGCGCAGAGGTCGCGGATATGGCATTGGCCGCAAAGCGGCGCGCGCGCCCGGCAGACATAGCGCCCATGCAGGATCAGCCAGTGGTGCGCGTGCCGCCGGAACTCGGCCGGAACCTGGCGCAGCAGTTCCTGCTCCACCCGCAGCGGGGTGCCGCCGGGCGCCAGGCCCGTGCGGTTCGAGACCCGAAAAATATGGGTGTCCACGGCAATCGTGGGCTGCCCGAAGGCGGTGTTCAGGACTACATTGGCCGTTTTCCTGCCAACGCCGGGCAGCGCCTCCAACTCCTCGCGCCGGGACGGCACCTGTCCGCGGTGGCGGCGCAGCAGCAACCTGCAGGTCTCCAGAATGTTCTTCGCCTTCGAGTTATACAGGCCAATCGAGCGGATATGCCGCTTCAGTCCCCGCAACCCGAGACGGAGCATAGCCTGGGGGTTGTCCGCGGCACGGAACAGCCCCTCGGTCGCCTGATTAACGCGCACATCGGTAGATTGCGCGGAAAGCATGACCGATACCAGCAACTGAAAGGGGGTCGAGTAGCGCAACTCGGTGGTCGGGCGGGGATTTTCCCGCCGCAGTCGCGCGAACAATCGGCGCCGGTCCCGGAGGGTCATCAAAAGCTCAGGATCGCCGGCCGCGGGCCAGGCGCAGAGCGGCGGCCAGGGCCAGCAAAAGCCCCAGCAACAAAAAGGCGGCGAAAGGCTGCCGCGGGGGCGCCAGGGCAATGTAGCCGCCAGCCTCCACCGGAGCCCCGAGCCGGCCTGCATTCAGCAGCGTCTGCGCCGTTCCCACCGCCGCCAGGAGCAGCCAGGCGCCCATGGCGGCAACCAGGGCCGGCCGCAGGGCGGCCAGCGGCCGGCGGGAAGAAAGCGCGATCTCCCGGGCAGACAGCAACACCGCGACGCTGACCCCTGCCAGCGGCAGGATAGCCTCCAGGGAGGCGAACCAGGGGTAGCAGCAGAAGGCGACCGCCAGCCGCGCCGCATAGGCGGCCGTACCGCAAAGCAGAAAAAGGATCGGCAGGAAGCACCAGGCAGGCAGCCGGCGGCGCAGGGCCGCCATGCCGCAGGCGCCGGCGAGCAGACAGAAACCGGCTGCCGCACCCAGCAGGGCGCCGCGCGGGAGGTCCGTCGCAGCGACGGCCAAGGGGCAAAGACCCATGGCGAAGGCAAACAGCCACTGGAGCCCGCCGGCTGCCTCAGGCGCCGTTTGCCGTCCTTTCGTTCCGCTTGCTATCATTTTGCAGCGGGCCCGCAACTCCGGGCCCGGGGCCGGGCCCGAGGAGAAGCCGCCGGGGGAACCCCGACCCGGCCTTCCGGGACAGACCGCCCGAGGCGGGATTATACAGCGTGAAAATCGCAACGTTCACCGATGGCAAACGCAGTCGGCTGGGGCTGATCGAAGACGGGGAGGTAATTGACACCCTGCATGCCGCCGACGCGCCCCGCAACATGCAAAGCTTCCTGGAGGGCGGCGCAGCGGCCCGGGAGACGCTGCAACGGCTGCGCCGCCGCGCCCCGCGCCTGCCGCTGGCCAAGGTAAGGCTACAGGCGCCGATCGCGCGCCCCCCGAAATTCCTCGGCGCGGCATTGAACTACTCCGATCACATCCGGGAGACCGGCCTGCCGCGCAACCCGTACCCCTCTTTCTTCACCAAGCAACCGACCTGCGTGATCGGCCCCGGCGACGCCATCCACCGCCCCAGGGTCTCGGAGAAACTGGACTACGAGGGCGAACTGGGCCTGGTGATCGGGCGGCGTTGCCGCCATGTGCCGCGGGAGAGGGCCGCCGAGGCGATCGGCGGCTTCCTGGCCGTTAACGACGTTACCGTGCGCGACTGGCAGGCCCGTTCCCCCACCTGGACGCTGGGCAAATCCTTCGACACGCACGGCCCGCTGGGCCCCTGGCTGGTGACCCCGGAGGAACTCGGCGACCCCCAAAACCTGGGCATCGAGACCCGGGTGAACGGGGAACTGCGGCAAAGCTTCCGCACCTCCGAAATGATCTTCGATTGCTGCCGCATGGTGGAATATCTGAGCATCGTCATGACTCTGGAGCCAGGCGACATCATCGCCACCGGCACCGGAGCGGGGGTGGGAGTACGCATGACGCCCCGCGGCTACCTGCGGCCGGGGGATACGGTCTGCATTCGGATCGAAGGAATCGGCGAACTGCAAAACCCGGTGATCGAAGAACCGGTCGCGACGGCTGCCGCTCAGGAAGGCTGATCCCCGCTATCCAGGGTCTGGACAACCGCGAACAAGGTCTTCAGCCGCAGCGGGGCGTCGTCCATCTCCAGCACGGTCTGCCGGCTTTTGACGGTCAGCGGCAACAACTCGGCCAGCCGGTAACTGACCCAGTGCGGATCGGCCGTGGCCTCCTCGTCGTCCAGAGAGAAAGGAAGGTTCTCCCGGCCTGACCGGCGTTGCAGATAGTCCACGCAGGCCCGGAGGATAGGCGGCGACTCCGCGCACGGCTTCTCCGGGCGCCAGCGCACCTCGGCCTCGTTCAGGCCGTCTTGCCGCCGCGTGCGGCTCATAATCGTAAAGCGCCGCTCGCCCCGGCAACGGATCCCCAGCAAACCGCTGTCCAGCTGCTCCCAATCGAAGATGCGGGCGTAAGTCCCCACCCCGTGCATCCCGTCGGCGCCCTTGCCCTCGCGGCCCTTGCCCAGGCAAATCCCGAAGCCCGCATCCTGGCGCAGGCACTGGCTGATCATGGAGATATAACGCTGCTCGAAGATCTGCAACATGATGGCGCCCTTGGGAAACAAGACGGCGTCCAGCGGGAACAGGGGAATATTCACGGCGCCGCCCTCCCGGGAGGCGCCGCGGCGGGTTTCGCGGCAGACTTCATGCCGCGTCCGCCGCCAACCGGGCCGGCAACAGGCGAGGCAGGTCGCCGAAAGCGGCATTGCTCATCAGCAGGATGACATCGTCCGGCCGGGCCAGTTCGCACAGGCGCCGCCCGATCTCCTCTGCCTCCTCGTACACCTCCCGGCGCCCGCCCAATTCCGCGGTCGCCTCCTCCAGGTCCCAGCGCAGCCCCGCGGGGCGACAGAGCAGAACCCGATCCGCCTCGCCCAGGGAACGGGCCAGTTCCCGCCCGTGCCCGCCCCGGCGCATGGTATGGGAGGCCGGCTCCAGCGCGGCCAGGATACGCCGCTTGCCCACCGCCCCCCGCAGGGCCTGCAAGGTGGCGCGGATCGCCGTCGGGTGATGGGCGAAATCGTCGTATATCTCAATGCCGCGCACCGTGGCCAGCCGTTGCAGCCGCCGGCATACCGGGCGAAACGACGCCAGCGAACGGCAGGCGCTCTCTGGCGCGATGCCCGCATGAACCGCCGCCGCCAGCGCCGCCAGCGCATTGTCGGCATTGTGCCTCCCGAACAGCCGCCATTGCACCTCCCCGACCCGCCGACTGCCGTCCAGAACCTCGAAGCGCCCCCAGTCCGGGCGCAACGGCCGCGCCTGCCAACGGCCGTCCGGGGCGCCGAAACGCTCCACCGGAGTCCAGCAGCCCATCTCCAGCACGCTTTGGATCTCGGGGTCGCCGGCATGGGCGATTACCTGCCCGGAACCGGGCACCACGCGCAACAGGTGATGGAACTGGCGGCGTATCGCGGCCAACGAATCGAATATGTCCATGTGATCGAACTCAATATTGTTCAGCACCAAAACCCGCGGGCAATAGTGGACGAACTTGGAACGCTTATCGAAGAACGCGGAATCGTACTCGTCTGCCTCCACCACGAAGAAATCGCCCGTCCCCAGCCTGGCGGAGACGCCGAAATTTTCCGCCACGCCGCCCACCAGAAAGCCGGGGTCCAAACCCGCGTCCGCCAACAACCAGGCGAGCATAGCCGCGGTAGTCGTCTTGCCGTGCGTGCCCGCCACCGCCAGCACCCGGCGCCGGCGCAACACCTGCTCCGCCAGCCATTGCGGCCCGGAGATATAGGGTAACCCACTATTCAGCAGGAACTCCACCGAGGGATTGCCGCGCGCCAGCGCATTGCCCACCAGCACCAGGTCCGGGGCCGGATGCCGCCAGCCCGCCGGGTCGTATCCTTCCCGCATCTGGATCCCCTCCCGGCACAACAACCCTTTCATCGGCTGGTAGCAGCGCCGGTCGGTACCGCCGACCCGGTGCCCCAGGGCGCGGGCAAGCAGGGCCAGTCCTCCCATAAAGACGCCACAGACACCGAGAATATGAATTCGCACCTGACTTTATCCGCCTTTCCCCGCAACCATGCGGGGCATGAAGCCTTGCAATAGAATACCGCTGACCTTATCTTCCCGCATAGTCGGCCCATAGTAAATCCGGCGCGCGGCAGACCGCCGTGCAGGAGACAAAACGATGAACATGGATAAGGACGAGGCGACCCAAGACCTCCTGACCCGGCGCATCCACGCGCACCGGCAGAACGCCTGGATGCCGCGCAGTCGCCTGGATTGACGATGACCCCTCCATTGCTGCCACAGCCCGCTGGCGGCAGAGCTCGGCACGCCTCCGGGAGCGCCTTGCGGGCCGCGGCCCTCGCCCTGCTCCTGGCG
The DNA here is from genome assembly GCA_028817255.1 of Gammaproteobacteria bacterium. Taxonomy (NCBI): domain Bacteria; kingdom Pseudomonadati; phylum Pseudomonadota; class Gammaproteobacteria; order Candidatus Porifericomitales; family Candidatus Porifericomitaceae; genus Candidatus Porifericomes; species Candidatus Porifericomes azotivorans. Next base: position 16,003 of record JAPPQA010000079.1, read on the forward strand.
GGGCACGACGCAGCCGTGAGCGGCGGCACGGAGGAAGCCGCCGCGGAGGGAGCCGAGGAGGCCGCCGCCTTCCTCGAGATGTACCAGGTACTGGACGCCAAGTGCCAGGGCCTGCGGCGGGGCGACATGCGCATGATCCGCAACCGGCACCCCTCCCTGGCGATTCGTTACCGCCTGAAGCGCCATCTGGCGAATAAACCCCAGGCCGGCCTGGTAACCGGCCTCATACCTCCCGGCGAGGAAGGGGAGCGCCTGGGTTGCGAACTCCTGTCCGGCCGCGAACAAAGCTGGAAAGTGCTCCGGGCCGAATTCGCCGAGTAAAGACCCTGCCCACCGCTCCCGCCGGAACACGGGAAACGGCAACCGGAACGCGGCCATGACGCTGAGCATCTTCGACCTGGACGACACCCTGATCGCCGGAGACAGCGACCGGCTGTGGGGGGAATTCCTCAGCGAGCGCCCCTCCGCCGCCCCCAGCCTGCGGGCGGCCCACGAACGGTTTCACCGCCAATACCGGGAGGGCGCGCTCGATATCCGCGCATTCCTTCGCTTTCAACTCGGCTCCCTGGCAAAACAGCCACCGGAGCGCCTCGCGCGCTGGCGCGCAGAGTACCTGGAGAGCAAGATCCGGCCCATCGTCCTGCAGGCGGCGCTGCAACTCGTCGAAGGGCACCGCCGCCAGGGACACACGCTATTGATCATCACCGCCACCAACCGCTTTTTGACCGAACCGATCGCCGGCTTATTCGGCATCGAGCACCTGATCGCCAGCGAAGCGGAGATGCGGGACGGCCTCTATACCGGGGAAGTGGCCGGTACGCCTTCCTTTGCGGAAGGCAAGGTTACGCGGCTTCAGGATTGGCTCTCGGCCCACGGGGAAACCCTGGAAGGGAGCTGGGCTTACAGCGACTCGCACAACGACCTGCCGCTGTTGCGCCAAGTGCGCCACCCGGTGGCCGTGGACCCGGACCCCCTGTTGCAGGCGGAGGCGCAACGCCGCAACTGGCGCATCGTCAGCCTCCGGGACAGCGCTGCGCATCGTCCCCCGTAGGAGCGGAAAGACTACAGCAGCGAGCGTACTGCCTCCCTCTCCTCCTCCAATTCCCGGCGGGTCGCGTCCATGCGGCCACGGCTGAACTCGCTAATCGCCAAGTCCCGCACGACCTCGTACCGCCCGTCGCGGCAGACCGCCGGAAAAGAATAGACCAGCCCTTCCGGGATGCCGTAAGCGCCGTCGCTGGGGACAGCCATGCTCACCCAGTCCTCCGGCGCACTGCCCAACGTCCAGTCACGCATATGCGCCAGGGCGGCGGCGGCGGCCGAGGCGGCGCTGGACGCCCCACGCATCTCTATGATCTCCGCCCCCCGCCCGGCCACCCGCGGAATGAATTCCCGCTCCAGCCAATCCTGGGACACCAATTCCGCGGCCGGCGCGCCGGCCACGGTGGCATGACCGATGTCCGGGTATTGGGTGGAAGAATGGTTGCCCCAGATGCACAGGCGGCGGATATCGCCCACCCCCTTGCCGGTCTGCCGGGCCAGTCGGGCGAGCGCCCGATTATGGTCCAGGCGGGTCATGGCGCTGAAATTCTCGCGCGGCAGCTCAGGGGCGTGGTGCAGCGCAATCAGGGCGTTGGTATTGGCCGGATTGCCTACTACCAATACCCGCGCGCGCCGACTGGCGCACTCGTTCAATGCCTGCCCCTGAACCCGGAAGATCTCCGCGTTGACCTGCAACAGATCGCCGCGCTCCATACCCTTGCCCCGCGGGCGGGAACCGACCAGAAAAGCAAAATCCACGTCCTGAAAGGCCACCCGGGGGTCGTCCGTCACCTCCAGCCCCTGTAGCAACGGGAAGGCGCAATCCTCCAATTCCATCACCACCCCGCGCAAGGCGGCCATGGCCCGCGGAACCTCCAGCAGATGGAGAACCAACGGTCGCTCCCGCCCCAGCATTTCCCCGGCCGCCAGCCGGAACAGCAGGGCGTAGCCGATCTGCCCGGCTGCCCCGGTAACGGCGACGCGCACCGGGGCGACGCTCATTTGCCCGCTTCCTTGCGCTTTTCCATCGGCACGTAATCGCGCCGCTCGCGGCCGATGTAGAGTTGCCGCGGCCGCCCTATGCGGAACTCGGGATCGTTCATCAATTCCAGCCACTGCGCGATCCAGCCGGCAGAGCGGGCCAGGGCGAACAACACGGTAAACATGGACATGGGGATGCCCATGGCCTGGAGGATCAGCCCCGAGTAAAAATCCACGTTGGGGTACAACTTGCGCTCAATAAAGTACTCGTCCCGCAACGCGATCTCCTCCATCTGCAGGGCGATCTCGAACAGCGGCTGGTTACCCGCATCAATTTCCCGCAGCAAATCATGACAGGACTTGCGAATGATGGTGGCGCGCGGATCGTAGTTCTTATAAACCCGGTGGCCAAACCCCATCAGCCGGAAGGGGTCGTTCTTGTCCTTGGCGCGGGCAATGTACTTGCCGATATTTGCCGGCGAACCGATCTCCTTCAACATTCGGATCACGGCCTCGTTGGCGCCGCCGTGGGCGCGCCCCCACAGGGTTACGATGCCGGCGGAGATGCAGGCGAATGGATTGGCCTCGGCGCTACCGGCGAGCCGCACCGTCGAAGTGCTGGCGTTCTGCTCGTGATCGGCATGCAAAATCAGCAGCTTGTCCAGCGTCTCGACTGCCGTGGGGCTGGACTGATACGCGATGTGGGGCACCGAGAACATCATGTTCAGAAAATTCTCCACATAGCCCAGATCGGCCCGCGAATACACGAAGGGATGGCCGACATTGTGCTTGTAGCAGTGAGCGGCAAGCACCGGCATCTTGGCGATAACCCGCTTGGCGGTGAGGTCCCGGTCTTCGGGATCCATGATGTCCAGGGCCTCGTGGTAGTAAGAGGAAAGCGCCCCGGTAACGCCCACCAGAATGGACATGGGATGCGCATCGTGCAGATAGCCGGAATAGAAACGCTCCAGGTGTTCGTGGACAATGCCGCGGCGCCGAATCGCAGCATCGAATTCCGCCATCTGGCTACGGGTCGGCAATTCGCCGTACAACAGCAGATAACAGACCTCCAGGAAGGAACTTTGCTCGGCCAACTGCTCTATGGGGTAGCCGCGGTGCAGCAATATCCCTTGATTGCCGTCCAAGTAAGTGATGGCACTGCGGCAGGAGGCGGTGGTTAAGTATCCGGGGTCCAGGGAAAACATGCCGAGCTCGGCATACAGCCGGCGCAAATCGATCACTGGCGCCCCGTCGGTGCCGCGGATCACCGGGCAGTCGAACTGCCGCCCGCTGGCGTTGTCAACGATAGTAACGGTGTGGTTCTTGCCAGACATATTCCTTGCGCCGCCGATTATCTGAGAGATTTTCCTGCAGAGTTCTCTATCTTCCGGGACCTCTTTTTGCCGGGTCACGAAGTGTTTCCAGCATACGCCAAGCCCATCCCGGCGGCAAGATCGCCGTACCGTGCCGGCGCAAGACGGGCGCAACCGTTAACAACGCTCCTGCCCCCCGCATCGCGCCTCATAGAAAGGCGGCCCCAATAAAGAGGCCGCCGTCCAGGCAATTGAGAGGGCCAAGCGAATGCCGCACTTGGGCTTTGCCAGGACAGCGGCCAGAAATTAATCCTACAACATGCGCAACGCTTTGTCCAGCCCTGTCAAGGCCCGTGTCAAGGCCCGGCACATGCGGCACCCTACGCACACTTCCGTCGCACTGGCGGCGGCGATATAATGCCGCCATGCCTTCGCCGTACAGGAACCGCGACGCGACCGCGAACAGGAGCCCGGACGCAAACAGGAACTCCGGCGCGAAAAGGCGCCGGCGCCTGGCGCTGTGCCTGACGATGGGCTGGCTGTACGCCGCCCCGGCCTACGCCGATTTCAACGACGGGGTGGTCGCCTACCTGCAAGGGGATTACCAGCGGTCTTTCGTCATCATGCAGGCGCTGGCAGAGGGCGCGGACCACGGCTACGCGATGTACTACCTGGGGACGATGTACCTGGAGGGGCGGGGCGCCGAGCGGGACGCGAAGCAGGCCGCCCACTGGCTGCAAAGCGCCGCCGAGCAAGGCATCCCGCAGGCGCAGTTCAAGCTGGGCAACCTCTACATGAAGGGCAAAGGGCTGCCTCTGGACTACGAGCGCGCCTATGCCTGGTACCGCGTGGGAGCGGAAGCGGAACACCCGCCATCCGAGCGAGCCGTCGCTCAGGCGCGGGAAAAACTGTCCGCCGAAGAGCTGACGGCGGCAAATACCCTGGCCAGGGAATACATCCGGAAATACGGCGCCGACGCCCAGGCGCCGGCCGCGGGGCCGAACGCGCATCCGAACGCGCCTCGCTGAAGCAGCCAACCGCCGCGCCGTTCAGGAACGACGAGCGGCGGCGCGGGGTGCGGGGACGCCCGCCTCCAGCAGTTTATCCAGATAGCGGGCGACGAGGTCCGCCTCCAGATTGACCCGGTCTCCCGGCCCGCGCTCCCCCAGGGTAGTGCTTTGCAGGGTATGCGGGACCAGCTGCAAAGCGAACTCCGTGCCGCCGGCGGCAACGCCCGCCGCGGCGGCCACAGCGACCACGGTCAGGCTCACGCCGTCCACACAGACGGAGCCGCGTTCGCACAGGTAGCGCCCAAGGTTTGCCGACGCCCGCAACATCATGCGGCGGCCGCCGCCGGACTCGGCACAGGACAGCACCTCGCCCACCTCGTCCACATGGCCGCTGACCAAGTGGCCACCCAGGGGCGTAGCCAGGGTCAGCGCCCGCTCGAGATTGACCCTGGCGCCCCTGCGAACGCGGGCGAAGGTGGTGCGGGCGAGGGTCTGGGCAGAGACATCGGCATGGAACCCGCGTTCGTCCGCGGCGGCGATCGTCAAGCACACGCCATTGACAGCGACGCTCTCCCCCACAACGCCCCCCGCCAGGCCCAAGGCCGCGGTCTCGACCTGCATCCGCATCCCGCCGCCTTCCCCGCCGACAACCCCGGCGACACGACCTACCGCCTGCACGATACCGGTAAACATCCGTACTCCCTGGCCGCCTACCCTGCCGGGCCGCGCGCCGCCCCGGCGCCTAGACTACCTGCAGGCTCACCAGGCGCGAGTAGAGCCCCTGGCGCCTCGTCAACTCCTCATGCCGGCCCATGGCGACAACCTGCCCCTCGTCCAGGACCACGATCCGGTCCGCATGCTTTGCCATGGACAAACGGTGGGCGATCATCAGGGTAGTGCGGCCGGCCATGATCCGCCGCAGGGCCTGTTGCACCATGTACTCGCTGGCCGCGTCCAAGGCGCTGGTGGCCTCGTCCAGCAACAGGATCGGCGAATCCTTGAGAATGGCGCGCGCGATGGCGATACGCTGCCGCTGCCCCATCGAGAGCTGCAATCCCCGTTCGCCGAGAAAGGTATCGTAGCCATCGGGTTGCTGCTCCACGAATTCGTGCACGTAGGCAGCGCGCGCCGCCGCCAGCACTTCCCCCTCGTCAGCGTCGGGGCGCCCGTAGCGAATATTGTCCAGCACGGAGCCGGTAAAAAGCGCGATCTCCTGCGGCACCAATCCGATCCGGGCACGCACCTCGCTGGGCGCCAACAGGGAGGCATCCACGTCGTCGAGCAGAACGATCCCGGAATCCGGCGAATAAAAGCGCAACAGGAGGCGAAACAGCGTGGTCTTGCCGGCGCCCGAGGGCCCCACCAGCGCTACGGTCTCCCCCGCGGCGATCTCCAAGGAAAAATCCTGCAAGGCGGCCACCCCCGGCCTGGCGGGATAACGGAAGCTTATGTTCTGAAAGGAGATCTTGCCGCCGCCGCCGCCGGAGCCGGTCAGTTCCATGAGGCGCTGCGGCGCCCGGGCGCGGGTCTCCGGCACGATCGCGATCAATTGCAACAAGCGCTCCGTCGCCCCGGCCGCCCGTTGCAACTCCCCCCAGATATCGCTGAGCCCGGCCGTGGAACCGGCCACCAGGATCGCGTACAGCAGAAACTGCCCCAGCGTACCGCTGCTCATGCGCCCGGAGATCACGTCCTGCGCGCCCAGCCACAGCACCAGCACCACCGAGCCGAACACCAGCAGGATCACCAGGGCGGTGAGCACAGCGCGGGTGTGGATCCGCTGCCGGGCGGCAATAAAGGAGCGCCGGATCAAGTGCGAGAAGCGATCGGAGGCGCGCTGTTCCAGATTGAAGGCCTGGATCGTCGTCGCCGCGTTGAGCGTCTCGACCGCGAGGCCGCTGGCGTCGGCCACCCGGTCCTGGCCAATGCGGGACAGGCGCCTGACCCGGCGCCCGAAATAGACCAGCGGGAAAACGACCGGCGGCACCAGCAACAAGATCGCCCCTCCCAGCCAGGGGCTGGTAGCGAACATCAGCGCCAGGGCGCCCACCAACACGATCAGGCTGCGCAGAGCCACCGACAGGTTGCTGCCCACCACAGTCTGGATCAGAGTAGTATCGGTATTCAGGCGCGACAGCACCTCGCCGCAACTCACCGACTCGAAGAACGGCGGCCCCAGACGAATCACGTGAGCGTATGCCTCCCGGCGCAGGTCGGCCACCACCCGTTCGCCCAGGGTAGTTACCAGGTAATAGCGCATCGCAGAGGAAAGGGCCAGCAGCGCGGCAAGCAGGAACAGCAGCAAGAAGTAGCTATGCACGGCAGCCGTCTGTTCGGCCAGGATGCCGGCGTCAATCACCAGGCGGATGGTGACCGGCATGGCCAGGGTGGCCGCCGAGGCGGCAAACAGGAAGAAGACCGCCAGTGCCACCTGGGCGCGGTAGGGGCGCAGGAAACGCCGCAAGTCCCAAAGCGCGCCCAGTCCCCAATCCCGGCGGCGGCGCCGAGGGGGCGCCTGGGCCCCATCCGCCCCCCCCGGAATCGTGGTGTCGGCGCGGGGCGGCGGCGAACGGCTCCGCGACCAGGCGCCGCCTACCGTACCCGCGTCGCTCCTCTCGGCGGCCCCCCCCGGCGAAGCCTGGCGGCTCATGCGCCGCCTGCCGCGCCCTGGCAGCGGCACCTGCCCAAGCTACTTCCCCCGGCCGGCAAGCATCCCTTTGATCGCCTCCTGGAAATCAGCGGGCAACACCACGAATTTACCGTTGGCGGACTCCGACAGCTCCTTGAGCGCCCGGATATAGCGCTGGCCCAAAAGGTAAGTAAGCGGCAATTCGGGGCTGTCCGTAGTCTCCCGGATCAGGTTGATCGCCAATTTGGACGCCTCCGCCAGCGTCACCTCGGCTTTGGCGTCCCGCTTGGCGGACTCCAGCCGTCCCTCCGCCTCCAGGATGGCCGACTGTTTGGCGCCTTCCGCGCGCGTCACCATCGCCTTGCGCTCGCGCTCGGCGGCAGCCTGCTGCTCCATCGCCTGCTGCATGGACTCCGACGGCTTAATGTCCTGGATCTCCACCGACTTCAAGGTAATCCCCCAATCCTGCATGTCGGAAGCAAGCAAATTTCGCAGGCTCGCCTTGATTTGCTCGCGCGAGGACAGCGCTTCGTCCAGGCTCATCCCGCCGATGATCGAACGCAACGAGGTTTGCACCAGGTTGCGCACCGCCAGCGCAAAGTCCACGACGCCATACACCGCCGCCATCGGGTCCGTCACCTTGATGAAGGCCACCGCGTTGGTATGGATCACCGCATTGTCCTTGGTGATCACCTCCTGGCGATCCACGTCCAGCACGATGTCCTTGGTCACCAGTTTGTAGGCGACCCGGTCGAAGAACGGCACGATAAAAGAAAGGCCGGGCGGCAGCGTGCGCCGGTATTTGCCGAAGCGCTCCACTACCCACTCCTCGCCCTGCGGCACCGTGCGGATGCCGTTGGCAACCGCAACCAGGATCAGGACGAAGACGGCAAAGCTGACCAACAAAAATGCTCCTTGCATAACTAGTTCTCCCCTCCCGGATTCAGGAACTTCTCTCCAACTTCAACTCTCCGTTGGCGGCAACCTCGGCCACGACGGCGCGCTCGCCCACCTTAAATGCCTGCGCGGTCTTGAACGGCCACACGTCACGCCCGCCATAAGGCTTCTGAAAGCGCACATCCCCCTGCCCGCCTGCCGAGCGCACCACGATGCCGGCGGCGCCCACCAACTCCCGGCGCGCCTCGGCGCGGCGGCGGCGGTCGAAATGGGGCCGGAAGTAAAAAATCCACGCGGCCAGCGCCGCGGCGGAGAGCGCCGCCCACAACAGGACCTGCGCCCACAAGGCGAACCCGGGCGCCAGTGCCAGCAGGGCGCCCACGACCAAAGCGCCGAGCCCAAACCAGAGGATGCTGTAGGAATTAACGAATACGATCTCAGCGACCAGCAAGACGACGCCGAAAACGATCCAATGCCACCATAACAGAGTCATTGCGCCCGGAATACTAGCACACCCCGCATTGCAACTGCACCGCA
>JAPPQA010000080.1 GCA_028817255.1 Gammaproteobacteria bacterium
TCTCAAGCCGTCCTGCCGATGCCGTAATAACGAAAGCCCGCGGCGGCGCACAGCCGCGGGTCGTAGATATTGCGACCGTCGAATATCGTCTTGCCGCGCATCAACCCGGCCAGGCGTTCCAGGTCGGGGTTCTGAAACGCCTTCCATTCGGTGGCCAACAGCAACGCATCGCAACCGGCAGCGGCCTTGTACGGGTCCTTGCAGAAACGCAGCCGTTCCTGGCGCCCCAGGGCCCGCTCCGCCGCGGCCATGGCCTGAGGGTCGAATGCTTGGACCCGGGCGCCGCTCTCCAGCAGTGCGCGCGCAACGGCCAGCGCCGGAGATTCTCGCACGTCGTCGGTGTCGGGCTTGAACGACAGCCCCCACAGCGCGAAACGCAGTCCCTGCAAATCCTCCCCGAAGCAGGAGCGGACCTTGCGCGGCAGCGCCTGCTTCTGGTCGCGGTTGACCGCCTCGACGGCCTCCAGGATGCGCGTCTCGCAACGACGGTCCGCCGCCGTCCGGCACAGCGCCTTGAGGTCTTTGGGCAGGCAGGAACCGCCGTAACCGCAGCCTGGATAAAGGAAGCGGTGACCGATCCGGGAGTCCGAGCCGATACCCTGGCGCACCTGCTCGATATCGGCGCCCAGCGCCTCCGCCATAGCGGCCATCTCGTTGATGAACGAGATCCGGGTTGCCAGCATGGCATTGGCGGCATACTTGGTCAGTTCCGCGGAACGCGCATCCATGCACAACAGGCGCCTGCGGTTACGGTTGAAAGGCGCATACAGTCGCTGCAAAACCTCCAAAGCAGCGGGGTCGTCGTCAACACCGACGATAATGCGCTCCGGCCGCATGAAATCCTGCACGGCCGTTCCCTCCTTAAGGAACTCCGGGTTGGAGACCACCGAGAAGTCCACGCGCCTGCCGCGCCCTCGCAGTTCTTCGGCCATGGCCTTGCGTATGTCCCCCACGGTGCCTACCGGGGCAGTGGACTTGTTGGCCACCAACCTGGGCGTGTCCATGTGGCGGGCGATGGCGCGGGCGACCTCCAGGACATGGCGCACATCGGCGCGTCCGTCCCCGTCCGGCGGCGTGGGCACCGCGAGGAACAGCACATCGCCATGGCGCACCGCCGCCTCCAGGTCGTCGCAAAACTCCAGCCTGCCGGCGGCGACATTGGCGCGCACCAGCGCTTCCAGGCCCGGTTCGTAAATGGGCAAACCGCCGTCGCGCAACAGGCGCACTTTGTCGCGGTCCTTGTCCATGCACAGGACGCAGTTCCCCGCGTCCGCGAAGCAGACGCCGGTCACCAGCCCCACGTACCCGGCACCGAAGATCGAAATGTTCATACGTGTTCCCTCAAGAATGGCGTCTCCCGGACAGCACCGAGAAAGCGTTGCGGGACGCCCTGCCCCACCCCTTGCTGGGGAAATAGATTATACTTGCTTTTTCTGGCGGCTATCGCGCACGGCTTCGACGCCCGCAAAACTTCCGTGACTCGGGAGCGGCGCAAGGCCCTGGCAACGGCAGGCGCACCATCTCCCAGAATCGTATTAAGTGATCGTGAATCAGTTGACCCCGCTACCGGCAGCCTCGAGCCATTGACGATTTCCCGCGAAATTCCAGACTTTCGAGTCACCGGGTAAGCCATGTGCGGCCTGGCAGGATTCATCGCAAATCCAGCCGGCGGGGCCACCGCCAGCGACCTGGAGACGGCGGCCTCGAAAATGGCCGACACCTTGCACCTGCGCGGCCCGGACGACGCAGGCGCCTGGTCGGACCCGGCGGCGGGACTGGCGCTGGGACACCGCCGCCTTGCCGTCATAGACCTCTCGGAGGCTGGCCGGCAACCGATGGTTTCCAGTTGCGGACGGTGGGTCATCGCCTACAACGGCGAGATCTATAACACGGACGAACTGCGCCCCGACCTCGCCGCCCGGGGGCGGCGCTTCCGGGGGCATTCCGACACCGAGGTGGTCCTGGAGGGATGCGCGGAGTGGGGCGTGCGCCGCACCCTGGAACGCATGATAGGCATGTTCGCATTCGCCGCCTGGGACCGGGAGAAACGCAGCCTCTACCTGGCGCGCGACCGGCTGGGCATCAAGCCGCTTTACTGGGGAGAGCACGGGGGACTGTTTCTATTCGGCTCCGAGCTCAAGGCCCTGCGTGCTCATCCCGGATGGACACCGCGACTTTCACCCCTGGCAACGGCCGCCTTCCTGCGCAACAACTACATCCCCAACCCCCTGACCATCTATGAGGGCGTACATATGCTGCCGCCCGGCACGGTGCTTACCCGCCGCGCCGACGGCAGTGTCGCGACGGAGGCGTACTGGCGGCTCGAAGACGCCGTCCGCGCCGGGCATGCGGCGCCCTTCGCCGGCACCGACGGCGAGGCCCTGGACACATTGGAAGCGCTGCTTCTGAACGCCGTCAAACGGAGGATGGTCGCCGACGTGCCGCTGGGCGTGTTCCTCTCCGGCGGCATAGACTCCTCCACCGTAGCCGCGCTCATGCAGTCGCTCTCTTCACGCCCGGTGCGCACTTTTTCCATCGGCTTCCACGAACCGGGCTACGACGAGGC
>JAPPQA010000081.1 GCA_028817255.1 Gammaproteobacteria bacterium
CCCGTCCACCAGGCAATAGCCGCTTCCCTTGCGCAGCACGTCGCCGGTGTGCACGGCGAAGGCGCCCCGGCCGCGATCGCGGAAGAACAGCTCCAGCGTGTAACGGATGGAGGCGAAAGCGAGCTCCTCCCAGGGCACGCAATCCTCCCGGAACAGGGCGACGCGGCGGCTCTCCGGCCCGGGGGAGAAGCTGCCGTCCAGCAGGCGCGCCCGATACATGAGATATACCTGGTTGACATGGGGCAGGCTGAACAGGGCGAACAGCGAGTCCAGCGCGACGCGGGCGTTCGCCTCCTCCAGGGTCTCGCGCATGGCGGCCTGGGACGCCGTCTCGTCCAGTTCCATAAAACCCGCGGGCAGCGTCCACAAGCCGTCGCGGGGCTCGATAGCGCGCTGGCACAGCAAGACTTGGCGCCGCCACACCGGGATGCAACCGGCGACGACCCGGGGGTTCTCGTAGTGCACGTAGCCGCAGGCGGAGCAGACGCCGCGGCGACGGTTGTCCATGGGAGGAATGCGCTGCTGCATCGGTCCCGCGCCGCACCGAATGCAGTACATGGCAGACAAAGCGGCGCTACAGCAGGGGTTGCAGATCGGGCCAGACGTTCTCCAGCATCTTCTGTTGCGCCTCGGCCCTGGGGTGTATCCCGTCCTGCTGCATCAACCGGGGATCCTGGGCGACGCCGTCCAGAAAGAAGCGCCCCAACACTGCCTCCCGCCCCTCCGTCGCCTGCGCGTAGCTGTCGGCGAAGGCGCTGGAATAGGCGGCGCCGTAATTGGGGGGAACGCGCATGGACACCAGCAGCGCCCGGCTGCCGTGTTCTTCCAGCAGGTCCAGGATCCGCTCCAGATTGCGCCGCAAATGCAGGACGGGCAGGCCGCGCAGGCCGTCGTTGCCCCCGATCTCTACGATGACGACCGCCGGTCGGTGCTGTTCGATCAGCGCCGGCAGGCGGCGCAACGCGCCCTGGCTGGTGTCGCCGCTGATACTGGCATTATGGACCGGATAATTATAGCCTTGCTCCTGTAACCGTCGTTCCAACAGGGCAACCCATCCTTGTTCCACAGCCATGCCATAGGCCGAGCTCAGACTGTCCCCCAGCACCAGCAGGGGGCCCGCCTTCTTGTCTTGCGCTTCGCCGCAGCCGGCGCAGATCATGCCAAGCAAGAACAGCAGCAGGACGCCAAGCGGCCTGCCCGCGGCGGCGGCCGGTAACATGGAACGGGGCAACTCGGAACGATCGGTCATCATCGAGGCGGAAAACCTTTGCAAGGAAGTGCGCCGGCCCGGCGGCGGCGCGCTCACGATTCTGGATCATATCAGTTTTCGGGTGCGCAAGGCAGAGAGCGTCGCCATCGTAGGCGTCTCCGGCGCCGGCAAATCCACCCTGCTGGGCCTGTTGGCGGGGCTGGAGCGCCCCAGCGGCGGCCGGGTCCTGCTGGAGGGGCGCGACCTGGGAGAACTGGACGAGAACGAGCTTGCGCGCCTGCGCGCCGGGCGGGTGGGCTTTGTCTTCCAGACCTTTCAGTTGCTGCCCAGCATGACCGCGCTGGAGAACGTGATCCTGCCGCTGGAACTGGCGGGCGCGCCGCGGTCGCGGGAGACGGCCGCCGCCGAACTGGAACGGGTCGGGCTCGGCGCCCGGCTGCGCCACTACCCGGCCCAGCTCTCCGGCGGCGAGCAACAGCGGGTCGCCATCGCCCGCGCCTATGCCAGCCAGCCCCACATTCTGTTCGCCGACGAACCGACCGGGAACCTGGACCAGCGCACGGCCCGGCAAGTCATGGACCTGCTGTTCCGGCTCAACGAGGAGCACGGCGCCACCCTGGTGCTGGTCAGCCACGACAATGCGCTGGCGGCCCGTTGCAACCGCATCCTGCCCCTGCGCGAGGGGCGGCTGGCCGCCGAGGATTTGCCCGCCGCGCCCGCCGCCGTCCCGGCCGTTGCCGGCACCCTCCCCGGCGCATGAACCTGCTGCCCCTGTCCTGGAAACTGCTGTGCCGCGACTGGCGCTCGGGCGAGTTGCGGCTGATCTTCTGCACGCTGGCCGTGACGGTGGCGGCCATGAGTTCCGTGGGTTTCTTCACCGACCGGGTGCGCGGCGCCCTGGAGCGACAGCCGTCCCGGCTGCTGGCCGCCGACCTGGCGATTTCCTCCGGCCAGGCGCTGCCGCCGGAGTTGGCCGCCGAGGCGCAGGCAGCCGGATTGGACACGGCGCACACCCTGGAATTCCGCAGCATGGCCGAACACGGCGAGGAGCTGCAACTGGTGGAGGTGAAGGCGGTCTCTGCCGGCTATCCCCTGCGCGGCAGCCTGCGGGTCGCCGACCGCTGGGACGGCGCCGACCGGGAGACGCAGGCGCTCCCGGCCCCCGGCGAGGCCTGGGCGGACCCGCGCCTTGCCCGCACCCTGGGGCTGGAACCGGGGACGAGCGTGCGCCTGGGCGAGGCGCAAATGACGGTGAGCCAGATCCTGGCCCTGGAACCGGACCGGGGCGGCAGGATGTTCAACCTGGCCCCGCGGCTGCTGATCCGCCAAGACGACATCCCCGCCACCGGCCTGCTCGGCGCCGGCAGCCGGGTCAAGCACCGCTTGCTGGTCCGGGGCGAGGACAAAGCGGTGCAAGCCCTGCGCCAGCGCATCGAAGCGCGGGCCAATCCGGCATGGCGGCTGCGCTCGCCCCAGGACGCGCGCCCCGAGATGCGCGCCGCCCTGGACCGCGCCGGGCAATTCCTGCGCCTGGCTTCCCTGGTCTCCATCGCCCTGGCCGGGCTGGCGCTGGCGCTGGCCTCGCGCCAGTACGTGGAGCGCCGCCTGGCCCACTGCGCGCTGCTGCGCTGCCTGGGATGCACGCACGGGCGCACCACGGGGCTGTTCGTCCTGCAGTTGGCATGGCTGGCGCTGCTCAGCAGCCTGCCGGGCTGCGCGCTGGGATACCTGGGCCAGGCAGTGCTGAGCCAATTGCTGGCCAACCTGGCGGCGACGGGCGAACTGCCGCCCGCCTCCATCGCGCCCTGGGCCATGGCGCCTACGGTGTCGCTGCTGGCCATGCTGGGCTTCTGCCTGCCCCAATTATGGCGCCTGCACCGGGTGTCGCCGATGCAGGTGCTGCGCCGCGACCCGGACGCGGCAGGCGGCGCCGGGCGGGCCGCGGTCTGCGGCGCCGCCCTGCTGGCGCTGGCGGCGCTGATGCCCTGGCAGAACAGCGACGCCAAGCTGACCGCCTGGATGCTGGCGGGCATACTGGCCAGCGTCCTGTTCCTGACCCTGTGCGCCTGGCTGGGCGTGCGCCTGCTGGGACGGCTGCGCCGCCATGCCAGCATCTCCTGGCGGTACGGGCTGGCCAGCATCGCCCGGCGGCCGGGGGACAGCATCGCGCAACTGGTGGGCATTGGCGCCGGCCTGACGGCCCTGCTGATCCTGACCCTGGTGCGCGGCGACCTGCTGGAAAGCTGGCGCGGGCAACTGCCCGAAGACACGCCCAATTACTTCCTGGTCAACATCCAGCCCGACGAGGTCGCGGCCATGCGCGATTTCCTGCAGCGGCACGCCGACCGCCCCGTCGAACTGCACCCCATGGTGCGGGGGCGCATGACGGCGATTAACGGCAGGTCCATCCGGCCCGAGGACTACCCCGAGGGCGAGGGGCGCGAACTGGCCCGTTGGGACTTCAACCTGTCCTGGGCAGCCGCCCTGTCCCCGGACAACCGCGTCGTCGAGGGGCAATGGTGGACGCCGCGGGACGCCTCCGGGGCGCAATACCTCTCGCTGGAGCGGGAGGCGGCGGCGGTGCTGGGGATCGCCCTGGACGACGAACTGAGTTTTCGGATCGCCGACCGGGAAGTGCGGGCGCAGGTGCGCAGCCTGCGCCAGGTGCAATGGGATTCTTTTCGGGTCAATTTCTACGCGATCGCCAACCCCGGCTGGCTGGACGCTCATCCCGCGACCTGGATCACCAGCATCTACCTGCCGCCGGGGCGCAGCGGGCTGCTGCGCGACTTGGCGCGCGAATTCCCCGCCGTCACGATCCTGGACGTGGACGCCTTGCTGCGCCAGGTGCGCGCGGTGATGGACCAGGTGTCCCGCGCCGTCGAGTTCGTATTCCTGTTCACCTTGATGGCCGGGCTTCTGGTCATGGCCGCCGCGCTGCAACTGTCCGCCGGGGAGCGCCGGCGGGAGGGAGCGCTGCTGCGCGCCCTGGGCGCCGGCGGCCCCTGGATCCTGCGCGGGCACATCACGGAATTCCTCTCCCTGGGAGGCGTCGCCGGGGTGCTGGCGGCGGGCACCGCCCATGCGGCCACCTGGCTCCTGGCGCGGCAGGCGCTGAACCTGGAGTTTCATCCGCAGCCGCTGCTGTGGGGCGCCGGGCTGGCCGCCGGACTGCTGCTGGTGCCGGCCGCCGGACTGCTGGGCACCCGCGCCGCCCGGCGGCAATCGCCCATGGCCGTGCTGCGGCGGGGATAGGCGGCCCCCCCTGAAAAGAGCACCCTGAAAAGAGCATCCTGGAAAGGCGCACCCCGAGAATCAATCGCAACGCGAGGAAGGCATCATGAAGTACCTGGGCAATGCAGAATACCGACACGGAGAACCGGACACCGCCGGCGTGCTGATCGCCAACGTGGGCAGCCCGGACGCGCCCACCCCGGCCGCCCTGCGCCGGTACCTGGCGCAGTTCCTGTCCGACCCCCGCATCATCGAGTTGCCCCCCCTGCTCTGGCGGCCCATCCTGCACGGCATCATCCTGCGACTGCGCCCGCGCCGCTCCGCCGCCGCCTACCGCAAGGTCTGGCAACCGGAGGGCTCTCCCCTGCGGGCGATCTCGGAACGCCAGGCGCATGCCCTGCAAGGCGAACTGCAACGGCGCTGCGCGGGGCGCATCCGGGTGGCCCTGGGCATGCGCTACGGCAACCCTTCCATCGCCGCCGGGCTGGAGCAACTGCGCCTCGCCGGCGCGCGGCGGCTGTTGCTGCTGCCGCTCTATCCTCAGTACAGCGCCGCCACCACGGCCTCCGTCTTCGACGCCGCCGCCGCCGCGCTGCGCGGCTGGCGCTGGCTGCCCGAGTTGCGCCTGGCGCTGCATTACCCGGATTACCCGCCGCTGATTGACGCGCTGGCGCAATCGGTACGCGCCTACCAGCAGCGCGAAGGCGAACCGGAACGACTGTTGTTCTCTTTCCATGGCCTGCCCCGGCATTATTTTCTGGCCGGCGATCCCTACCACTGCGAGTGCCACAAGACCGCCCGGCTGACGGCGGCGCGCCTGGGGCTGCAAGAGGAGCGATGGGCCGTTGCCTTCCAGTCCCGTTTCGGTCCGCGCGCCTGGCTCAAGCCGTACACCGACCACCTGCTGAAGCAGTGGGCGCAAGACGGCGTCAAGAACGTGCAGGTCATCTGCCCCGGATTTTCCGCCGATTGTCTGGAGACCCTGGAAGAAGTAGCCATACGCTACCGCGAGGAATTCCTGGAAGCGGGGGGCGAGCGCCTCGGCTATATCCCGGCGCTGAACGACGAGACGGCGCATATACGGGCACTCGCCGATCTGGTCCTGGAACACGCCCGCGGCTGGCCGGAGTACATCGGACACGGCGCGCCGGGCGCGCAGGACGCGGAAAACAGGCAGCAACTGCTGGCACAGCGGCAAAGGGCGCTGGCCGCCGGCGCCCGCAACTGAGCGGCATGAGCGGCAGGCAACGACGGCGCCG
>JAPPQA010000082.1 GCA_028817255.1 Gammaproteobacteria bacterium
AAAAAGATCGCCAAGACCGCCCTGCGGCCGATGCGCCGCGGTTATTCCCGCTGAAGCGCCGATTCGTTCCGGCTGGCCATGGCTGCCGCGATCAAGGACCGGCTCAGTAAAGATTTACAGGCGGCGATGCGCGCCCGGGATCGGGTGCGCGTCACCGCCTTGCGCATGTGGCTGGCGGCGGTGCGCCAGCAGGAGATCGACTCCCGGACGACGCTCGACGATGCGGGAAGCCTCGCGCAACTGGAGCGGCTGGTCCGCCAGTACCGGGATGCCATCGGGCAATATCGTCGTGCCGGCCGCGGCGAGTCGGCAGCACGGGAAGAGGCGGAACTCTCGGTATTGGAGGGCTACCTGCCGCCGCCGCTGAGCGAGAATGCGTTGGCGGAACTGATCCGCGACGCGATCGCGGAAGCCGGGGCGTCTTCCGTGCGGGACATGGGCCGGGTCATGAAGATCCTGCGTCCGGGCCTGCAAGGGCGTGCCGATATGGCGCAGGCCGCGGCCAAGGTCCGGCAACTGCTGGGCTGAGGTTGCCCGTGTCCCGCGCGGTTTTCCCGGACGGCGCGGCGGGCGCCGCCTTCTCCGTCGCGCCTCCCGCGGGGCCGTATATACTGCATACCCGGAGGCCCCCGGCATGACAGGCAGGATCCCCGATTCTTTCATTGCGCAGGTTTTGGAGCGCACCGACATCGTCGCGTTGATCGGCGGCTACGTGCCGCTGCGCAAGGCGGGGCGCGATTCCGTGGGGCTGTGCCCGTTCCACAAGGAAAAGACCCCGTCTTTCACGGTCAGCCCCGAAAAGCAGTTCTACCACTGTTTCGGTTGCGGCGCGTCCGGCACCGCTATCGGCTTTCTCATGAAGCATGCCGGTATGCAGTTTCCGGATGCGGTGGAGGAATTGGCGCATCGCGCCGGCATGGAGATGTTGCGGGAGGGGGGCGGCGGCCATGGCGGCGGCCGGCTGCGGGAGATCTACGCATTGTTGCAACGGGCGGCGGAATATTACCGGCGGCAACTTCGCGGAGAGCCGGGCAAGAAGGCCAGGGATTACCTGCGCCGGCGGGAGATCGGCGAACAGGCCGCCCAGGCATACGGCTTGGGCTATGCCGCGCCCGGCTGGGATGGACTGCTGCGGGAACTGGGAGGCGACGAGGCCGCGCGCCGGCTGTTGGTCGAGGCCGGGCTGGCGAAAGAACCGAAAGAACGTGGCAGCGGGATGTACGACCGTTTTCGGAACCGGATCATGTTCCCCGTTTATGGCCGCCGCCGCGACCGGCCGGTAGGTTTCGGCGCTCGCGCCATCGGCACGGACGAACCCAAATACCTTAATTCTCCGGAGACCGCGGTCTTTCGCAAGGGGCGCGAGTTGTACGGGGCGCACATGCCCCTGCGCGAGCGCGGCCCGCTTGAGCGGGTGTACGTGGTGGAAGGCTATCTGGACGTGATTTCCCTTGCGGAACGGGGGGTCGCCAATGCGGTCGCTGCTCTGGGGACCGCCGTCACGCGGTCCCAGCTGGAGTCCGCGTTCCGGCTTTGCCGGCAGCTGGTGCTGTGTTTCGATGGCGACGCGGCCGGCCGCAATGCCGCGGGCCGGGTCCTGGAGACCGCCTTGCCGCTGCTGCGCCCCGGCATGGAATTGCGCTTTTTGCTGCTGCCGGAAGGAGAAGACCCGGACACTTTCGTGCGGCGGGTCGGGGCGGCTCGCTTTGCCGATTTGTCCCGGACGATTCCCTTGTCGGATTTCCTGATCGGCAAGGTGCGCGAGGGGCTGGCCCTGGACAGCCGCGAGGGGCGGGCCCGTTTGCTGGACCGCGCGGCGAAGTACCTCGAGCGCCTGGGAGACCCGTTCCTGCGGCGCCTCATTCTGCAGGACCTCGCGCCTCTGGTGGGGATGGATGCCGATTTCCTGGAGCTGCAGATCCGCGCGCGACCGGAGGCGCCGCTGCGGACGGAGGCCGCACGGCCCCCGGAGTCTTCGCTGGTCGGAAACATTATTGCCCTGATCCTGCAACGACCGGCGCTGGCCTTGCGGGTTGCGCAACCGGAGTCGTTGCGGCGGCTCGAAGTTCCGGGGGCCGATTTCCTGGCGGATCTGGTGCAGTGGGTATGCGACCACCCCCAGGCCGCTTGCGCCGGCATCCTGGAGCATTGGCGCGGCAGCCGCTACGAAAAGAGGTTGCAAGAGCTGGCTGCGGTGACATCGCCGATTGACGAGGAGGCCGTCCTGGAGAAAGAGTTGCAGGGCGCCTTGGCCCGGTTGCGGCAACGCCACGACCGGCAACGGCTGCGCGCGTTGATCGCCAAGGGGCCGGAAGGGCTTGGCCCGGAAGATCGGGAGGAACTCCAGGCCCTGCAACGGTCCTGTACCGAATCCCCCCGGGCGGGAATTTCTTGAACGGGAACCCGGCGATGTATGGGAACGCGGGGGTCGTTCCGACTGCCGTGTTCCCTCGTTAAGGCGCGTCCTGTGACCGCGCCGCGGATACCGATCCCCCCCTACGGAGGCGGCAATGCGCTCCGCCCTCTTTATGTCGCGGACCCGCCGCGGCGGCAGGCCCTGCTCGAACAGGCCGCGCGATTGCCGTCCCTGGTGCTCGGCCCGGCGGCGGCGGCGAATGCGGTCATGTTGGGCGGAGGGTATTTTCATCCCCTGCAGGGCTATATGGATGCGGCAGACGCTTTGCGCGTTGCGGAAGAGATGCGAACGACGGCCGGGCTGTTCTGGCCGGTGCCCTGCCTGAACCTCTGTCGCGAGCGGCCTCCCTCCCGGCTGTCGCGGCTGGCTCTGCGCGACCCGAATATATCGGGCAATCCGTTGCTCGCCGTTCAGGAGGTGACCCGGGTGGATACCCTGAGCCAGGAACAGCTGCGCCGCATTGCCCGCGCGGTATTCGGGACTCAGGATCGCTCCCATCCCGGGGTTGAGACCTTTCTGGCGCAGGGCCGTTATGCCGTGGCGGGGCCCGTTCAGGTGCTGAATTACAGTTATTTCGAAAAAGATTTCCCCGATACCTTTCGCACGGCGGTGCAGCTGAGGCAGGCCATCGGGGAGCTGGGCTGGAGGCGGGTGGTGGCCTTTCAGACGCGAAACCCTATGCACCGTGCCCACGAAGAGCTGTGCAAAATGGCGCAGGCGGAGGTGTCGGCGGACGGTATCCTGATCCATATGCTGCTTGGGCGGCTGAAGCCGGGGGACATCCCGGCCTCCGTGCGGGATGCGGCGATACGTAAAATGGTGGAGGGCTATTTCCCGCGCGACACGGTGCTGATCAGCGGTTACGGCTTCGATATGCTCTACGCCGGCCCACGCGAGGCGGTGTTGCACGCCATCTTTCGCCAGAACGCCGGCTGTACCCATCTGATTGTGGGGCGTGACCACGCCGGGGTGGGCAACTTCTACGGCCCCTTCGACGCCCAGACCATTTTCGAGTCGCAGGTTCCTCCCGACGCCTTGCAGATACGAATTTTCAAAGCCGATCACACCGCCTATTCTCGCAAGCTCGGGCGGGTGGTCATGATGCGGGAGGCCCGCGACCACCGTCCTGAGGATTTCGTATCCCTCTCCGGGACCCGGGTACGGGAGTTATTGAGTGCGGGCGAGGCCCTCCCGGAAGAATTTGCGCGCCCTGAAGTGGCGGCGATACTCCAGCGCTATTATCGCTCCCTGAAAGGGCGGCATTGAACCGCGCCCGGGCGCCGCGGGGCGCCGCGCGTTACTGCTTCATAGCCTGGAAGAATTCGGCGTTGGTCTTGGTGGCTTTCAGCCGCTCCAGCAGGAATTCCATGGCCGCGGTCTCCTCCATGGGATGCAGCACCTTGCGCAGGATCCATATTTTTTGCAGCTCGTCCGGTTTCGTGATTAATTCTTCCCTGCGGGTGCCGGAGCGATTGATGTTGATCGCCGGGTAGATCCTTTTCTCGGCAATCTGCCGGTCCAGGTGGATCTCCATGTTGCCGGTGCCTTTGAATTCCTCGTAGATCACGTCGTCCATGCGCGAGCCGGTGTCAATCAGCGCGGTTGCGATGATCGTCAGGCTCCCGCCCTCCTCGATGTTGCGCGCCCCGCCGAAGAAGCGCTTAGGACGCTGCAGGGCATTCGCGTCCACGCCGCCGGTCAACACCTTGCCGGAAGAAGGCACCACGGCGTTGTAGGCGCGGGCGAGCCGGGTGATGGAATCGAGCAGGATCACCACGTCTTTCTTGTGCTCCACCAAGCGCTTGGCATACTCGATTACCATCTCGGCCACTTGCACATGGCGGGCGGCGGGTTCGTCGAAGGTGCTGGACAGCACCTCGCCGCGCACGGAGCGCTCCATCTCGGTTACTTCTTCCGGGCGCTCGTCAATCAGGAGAACGATCAAGTGGCATTCGGGATGGTTTGCCGCTATGGACTTGGCGATGCTCTGCAACATCATGGTCTTCCCGGCCTTGGGCGGCGATACCACCAGCCCGCGCTGTCCTTTGCCGATCGGCACGATCAGGTCAATGATCCGCGGCATCAGGTCTTCCGTACTGCCGTTGCCGCGTTCCAGGGTGAGCCGGTCGTGCGCGAACAGCGGGGTAAGGTTCTCGAACAGGATTTTGCTCTTGGCTTTTTCCGGCGGCTCGTAATTGATCTCGTTTACCTTGAGCAGGGCAAAATACCGTTCGCCGTTTTTGGGCGGGCGTATCTTTCCGGAAATGTTGTCGCCGGTGTGGAGATTGAAGCGGCGGATCTGGCTCGGGGATACGTAAATGTCGTCCGGACCCGCGAGATAGGAGCTGTCCGCCGCGCGCATAAAGCCGAATCCGTCCTGCAGGATTTCCAGGACGCCGTCGCCGTAGATGTCCTCCCCCCGCTGTGCCTTGGTCTTCAGGATCTCGAAGATCACGTCCTGCTTGCGGGAACGGGCAAGACCTTCAAGGCCCAGGGAGTGGGAGAGCTTGATTAACTCCTGTGGAGGCTGGCGCTTTAACTCGGTAAGTTTCATGGCGATTCCAGATTCAGGCCGTTCACCTTCGGCCTGAGACGTTTTTGGCTCCCCGCCGCTTTTCCCTCTTTGGCGCGCCTGAAGCCGACGGCTTCAGACGCTTCGGGGAGCGGCACGGGAGCGGGAGGATAGCACCTTGCAAGGGCTGTGTCCATGCCTCCTAGATATTGCTGTCTATGAACGCGCCCAACTGGGATTTGGACATCGCCCCCACCTTGGTGGCCGCGATATTCCCTTTCTTGAATATCATGAGCGTGGGGATGCCGCGTACGGAATACTGTTGCGGAATGCTCTGGTTTTCATCTACGTTCATCTTCGCCACCACGATCCGGTCCGCGTATTCTTTGGCGATTTCCTCCAGGATTGGGGCGATCATCTTACAGGGACCGCACCACTCGGCCCAGTAGTCCACGATGACGGGTTGTTCGGAATTCAGCACCTGCTCCTCGAAGGAGGAATCGGTGACGTGAATAATGTTCTCGCTCATGGGCGTTTTACCCTCCTGCCGACTCGTACCTGCTAATTATGCTACCATCCCCAGGGCCAGACATACCAAGGCGGGCCATTCACACTGGCACTTCGCGCTCACCCCCTCGCTGGCGGGGAAGGAGCGATGCGCGACCATACATAATAGTACTGCATGCGATTCGAGACACTTCCGTTACATGAATTCTTGTCCCGCGGCATAGAATCGCTGGGATTTAGCGAATGCACTCCTATCCAGGCCGACGCCCTGCCGTTGCTGCTCGCGGGACGGGACGTGGCCGGTCAGGCACAGACCGGCACCGGCAAGACGGCCGCGTTCTTGCTTGCTGCAATGCAATACCTTCTGGCTCGCGGCCAAGGGCGCCTCCGTGCCGGTCGGCCGCGGGCGCTCATCGTTTCGCCCACCCGGGAATTGGCCGTGCAAATCCATAGCGATGCGCAGGCCCTCGGGCGCTATACCGGCCTGCGGCTGGCGCTGGTCTATGGAGGCGTGGATTACGAGCAGCAGCGCGATTCTTTGCGCCAGCCCGTGGACATCCTGATTGGCACCCCGGGGCGTCTCATAGACTACTATCGTCAGCGCATCATTAGCTGGCAAGACCTGAGCGTGGTCGTGCTCGACGAGGCGGACCGCATGTTCGACCTCGGCTTCATCCGCGATGTGCGCTTCCTGCTCCGGCGCATGCCGCCTCCCGAACAGCGGTTGAGCATGCTGTTTACCGCTACCTTGCCCTGGCGGGTGACGGAGCTGGCCTACGAACACATGAATAACCCGGAATTGATTCGCATTCGCCCGGATAAGATCACCGTGGACGGAGTCTCCCAGCAACTCTACCACATCTCCAACGAAGATAAGATGGCGCTGCTGGTCGGGCTGTTAAGGCGCATCAACCCGCAACGCACCATCATATTCGTCAATACCCGTCGCGGCGCCGACCGTGTCCACGGTTGTCTGCAGGGCAA
>JAPPQA010000083.1 GCA_028817255.1 Gammaproteobacteria bacterium
TATTCGTCAATACCCGTCGCGGCGCCGACCGTGTCCACGGTTGTCTGCAGGGCAACGATTTCCAAGCGGCGATCCTCACCGGCGACATCCCGCAACGGCAGCGCCTCCGGCTGTTCCAGGATTTTTCCCAGGGGGTGCTGCCAATCCTGGTGGCCACGGACCTGGCGGCGCGCGGCCTGCATATCCCGGAAGTCAGCCACGTTTTCAACTACGACCTGCCGTTTCAGCCCGAGGATTACGTGCACCGCATCGGACGCACCGCCCGCGCCGGGGGCCGGGGAGACGCAGTGAGCCTGGCCTGCGAGGAGTACGTATATTCCCTGCCGGATATCGAGCAATTTCTGGGCTACAAGCTCCCGGTGGAGCCCGTCGCCGACGAACTGCTCGCCGTGCTGCAACCGCCCAAGAGGCGGCGCCGGCCCAGGGAGGGCGCCGCCCGCGGCCGGCGTTCCGGGCCGCGCCGGCCCGGAAGCGGCCCGCGCGGTTTCTAAGAACTCGGGGGGCACGCGGGCGCCAGTATGCGCAACAGCCAGGCGCGGATCTCGAAGAGCTCCTGTGGGCATACCGTGTGCGGCATCGAGTAATCGCGCCACTCTACCCGGTAATCCAACTCCTGCAGGCGCCGGCGCGATCTTTGCGCCAGGGAAAGCGGCACGACGGGATCGAGTTGGCCGTGCAGCATCAAGATCGGAGTCTCCCGGTTTTGCGGCGCGGCCTCGCTGGCCAGGCGGTCGGGCAGGGGCAGGTAGGCGGACAGCGCCAGCAGGCCGGCCAGTGGCCGCGGATAGCGCAAGCCGGCGTACAAGGCGACGGCGCCGCCTTGCGAGAAACCGGCCAGCACGGTCCGGGAGGAATCAATGCCGCTCTTCGCCTCTCCTTCCAGCAAGGCATGGATTCGCCTTGCCGATTCCCGGAAGCCTTCCTCGTCCTCGTCGTGGCTGATGTCGGTGCCGCGCACATCGTACCAGGCCCGCATCCGCAAGCCGCCGTTTACGGTAATCGGCCGTTCGGGGGCATGGGGGAACACGAATCGAAGGCCCAGGTCCCGCGGCATTCGCAGCTCCGCGGCCACGGGAGCGAAGTCCCCGCCGTCCGCTCCCAGCCCGTGCAACCAGAGCACAGTCGCGCGGCTCGGGCCTGTCGGTTCCAGCAGGATTGCTTCTTGTTCGATCTCCATATCGGACGCCTTTCCCAAGCGATTGTCCGTAGCCTTGAGGCAACTTCGTTACTCTCCCGGCGCCGCTTTCGGGTGCCGCTCTCCCGGGCGTATCGGCATGTGATATGCTCGGCGCATTCCCCGGTGCCGCGAGACCGCCCGCGATCATAATGCAGTTTTCCCGCCTTGTCTGCCGCCGTCTTTGCCAGGCCGTTTTAGCCTTTGCGGTCCTGGCGGCGGCCTGCGGGCAAAAGGGCCCGCTCCGTCTGCCGCCGGAAGCGGGACTTGGGGCGGAACTTGGGGCGGGACCCGGGGCGGGAGGGGACGCGGCGGCCCGGATGCATGCCCGGATGCATGCGCAAGCGCCGCGGGAGCGGACATGGCGCCATTTCGACGGATAGGCGGCCTTCTGTACGCCGAGCAGGTCGCCTTGGATGCGATCGCCGCCCGCTACGGCACGCCTTGTTACGTCTATTCCCGTGCTGCGCTGGAGCGGAACTGGAGGCGCTTTGACCAGGCGCTGAGCGGGTGCCCCCACCTGCTCTGCTACGCAGTCAAGGCCAACTCCAATCTGGCGGTGTTGCAGGTGCTCGCCCGGTTGGGGTCGGGTTTCGACATCGTCTCCGGCGGCGAACTGCAACGGGTGTTGCGTGCCGGCGGCAAGGCGGAGCGCACCGTGTTCTCGGGGGTGGGTAAGCGCGACGACGAACTGCGCATGGCCCTGGAGGCCGACATCCGGTGTTTCAATGTGGAGTCCGTGGCCGAGCTGGAGCGCTTGGCGCATATTGCCGCGGCGCGAGACGGCTGCGCCCCCGTAGCCCTGCGCGTCAACCCGGAGATCGAAGCCGGGGCTCATGCGCACATCGCGACCGCCGCCAGCGGCAGCAAGTTCGGCCTGCCCTGGAAACAGGTGCCGGAGCTTTGCCGCCGGGTGCGGCAACTCCCCGGAGTGCGCCTCGATGGGCTGGCCTGCCATATCGGTTCCCAGATCGTCTCCCTGAGGCCGTTCCGGCAAGCGATGCGCAAGCTCCTGGGGTTGGCGGAGTCTCTTGCCGCCGACGGTTGCCGATTGCGCCACCTGAACCTCGGCGGCGGCCTCGGCATTCGTTACCGTGCCGAACGGCCGCCGTCGCCGGCCGTTTACGCGGCTGCCCTGGCCGCGGAAAGAACAGACGACTCCCTGGAGTTGGTATTGGAGCCCGGCCGTGCCGTCGCCGGTCCGGCGGGCATCCTGCTGACCCGCGTCGAGTACCTGAAGCATGGGCCGGAACGTAATTTTGCCGTGACCGACGCCGCCATGACCGAATTGCTGCGCCCCGCTCTCTACGATGCCTGGCACGAGATCCTGCCCGTGCGCGAGGGCGGCGACGCCCCCCGGCGGCGCTACGACATCGTTGGCCCGGTCTGCGAATCCGCCGACTGTCTGGGCCGGGACCGCGCGCTGTCCCTGCGCGAGGGCGACCTGCTGGCGCTCTGCGACGCGGGCGCCTACGCGGCGGTTATGGGTTCGAATTACAATTCGCGGCCCCGGCCCTGCGAGCTGTTGGTGGACGGAGACGCGGTCCGCGAAGCGCGCCGCCGCGAGACGATCGAGGAGTTGATGGCGAAGGATTTTCTCCCTTTCGAGTCCGCCGGCTAAGGCATTTGGCATCTCCGCCTGCTCTCTGGAGCGGGCGGCGTATGGTACGCGCCGTACTCCTCTGCGGTTCGTCGCGTACTTTTCCGGTGCATATGCGGCGGCTGGATGCACCGCATGGGTGCAGGCGCCGTCGTATTTTGCCTGTTGCCGCCGGTTGTTCACGGCAAGGATGCCTGCGGGAGGATGCGGGAGCGACGCGGGAATCGGGCGGCGCAGGCGAGGCATGGCACGAAAAATGCTCCTCCAGATTGTCGGCGGAGTTCGACGAGGACCGGAACGGCGCCGGCATTTTACTGTTACCTTTTACCGACCGCGGAGGAAGAAACCTCATGTCTCAGGAGATCAAGAAACTCATCGGCGAACACAACGTTAAATTCGCGGACCTGCGTTTTTGCGACACCCTTGGCAAGGAACAGCACGTTACCGTTCCGGTCTCCCAACTCACCGCGGGGTTCCTAGAGAACGGCAAGCCCTTCGACGGCTCCTCGATCGCCGGCTGGAAAGGGATCAATGAATCGGACATGCTGCTGATCCCCGACCCCGGGACGGCGGTGCTGGATCCCTTCTACGAAGAGGAGACCCTGCAATTGCGTTGCGATGTCGTGGAGCCTTCCACCATGCAGGGATATGCGCGGGATCCCCGTTCCCTGGCCAAGCGGGCCGAAGTGTATTTGCAATCCACCGGGATCGCGGAGCACGCCTATTTCGGTCCGGAGCCGGAGTTCTTCATCTTCGACGAGGCCCGCTGGGGCGACAGCATCAACGGCGGTTTCTGGCAGGTGGACTCGGAAGAAGGGAGTTGGAACACCGGCACCCGGATGGAAGACGGCAACCTGGGTCACCGGCCGCGCGTCAAGGGCGGCTATTTCCCGGTGCCGCCGGTGGACTCCATGCAGGACATCCGCTCCGCCATCTGCGCCACCCTGGAGGATATGGGGGTGCCCGTGGAGGTGCACCACCACGAAGTGGGAACCGCGGGCCAGGCCGAGGTGGACACCCGCTACAACACCCTGACCCGCAAGGCCGACGAACTCCTGATCCTCAAGTATGTAGCCCAGAACGTGGCCCATGGTTTCGGCAAGACCGTCACCTTTATGCCCAAGCCGCTGGTGGGCGACAACGGCAACGGCATGCACGTGCACCAATCCCTGGCCAAAGGAGACCGCAACGTATTCGCCGGTGAAGGGTACGGCGGGCTGTCCGAAACGGCCCTGCACTACATCGGCGGCATTTTCAAGCACGCGCATGCTCTTAACGCCTTCACCAACGCCGGCACCAACAGTTACAAACGGCTGGTGCCGGGCTTCGAGGCGCCGGTGTTGCTCGCCTACTCCAGCCGCAACCGCTCGGCGGCGTGCCGCATCCCCTGGAGCAACGACCCGCGGGCCCGTCGCGTCGAGGTGCGCTTTCCCGACTCCAGCGGCAACCCCTACCTGGCCTTCGCCGCCATGCTGATGGCCGGCCTGGACGGGATTCAGAATCGCATCGCCCCCGGCGAACCTCTGGAAAAGAACCTCTACGACCTGCCCCCCGAGGAGCAGGAGGGCGTACCCACCGTGGCCGGCTCCCTGGAGCAGGCGCTGGAGGCCCTGGACCGGGATCGCGACTTTCTCAAGGCCGGCGACGTCTTCAGCGACGACCTCATAGCGGGCTACATCGAGTTGAAGCGCGCGGAGGCCGAACGCCTGCGCATGACCACGCACCCGGTGGAGTTCGACCTCTACTACAGCCTGTAGCAGCCGCCCGCCGACAGGCGCCCTGCGTGACGCGGGGACCACGGCCTTGGCGGGAGAGTTTGTCCGCCTCGCGCGATGACGGCGGAAACCGTCTTCCCATCGCTCCCCCCCAATCACTCCCCCC
>JAPPQA010000084.1 GCA_028817255.1 Gammaproteobacteria bacterium
GGGCGGCGAAGTGCGAACGGAGGCGCTTGAGGGCTTGCGCCTCGAGCTGGCGCACCCGTTCGGCGGAGATCCCGAAGCGCCGCGCCAGTTCCTGCAATGTGGCCTTGTCCTCCGACATCCAGCGCCGGCGGACGATCTCAAGACTGCGCGCATCCAGCGTCTCCAGGCCCCGGCGCAGGCAGGTGCGGTTCTGCTCCTGGTCCTGGGTCGTTGCCAGGCTTTTTTCCGGGTCCGGGGACAGCGGGTCCGTCAAGCTGGCGGCGGGATTTCCGGTATCCGGGCGGGCACCCTCGATGGAGAGGTCGCGGGCCCCCAGGCGCTGTTCCATTTCCTGCACATCGGACGCGGAAACCCCTAGCGTATCGGCAATTTGGCAGGACTGGGCCTTTGTCAGAGGGCCTTCCAGCCCCTTGCACTGCGAGCGCAGCTTAAAGAACAGTTTCCGCTGGGCCTTGGTGGTGGCAACCTTGACGATCCTCCAGTTGCGCAGTACGAAGTGATGGATTTCCGCCCGGATCCAATGCACGGCAAAGGAGACCAGGCGCACGCCCTTGTCCGGGTCGAAACGCTTGACGGCCTTCATCAGGCCGATGTTCCCCTCCTGGATCAGATCGGCCAGCGGCAAGCCGTAACCCACATAGCCGTGCGCGACCTTTACTACAAAACGCAGGTGGGCGAGCACGAGTTGCCGGGCCGCCTGCAGGTCGCTGCGGTCACGGAGGTTGCGGGCGAGGTCCTGTTCCTCCTGCTGGCTGAGCAGGGGGATGCGATTGACCCCCTGGATATAAGCATCCAGCGAGCCTGCCGGGATGGGCAGGGCCGCCCCGGGGGCCGCAGCATAAGATACGACGTCAGTCATCGAAAAACCCCTCCAAAAGGTTTGGCACTCTATGTCTTAGAGTGCTAGTTTGCTAGCTAAGTTCCTGCTTGTCAAGGCGAAATATGAGGTCGGCGCATATGATTCGATTTAAGCGCGACGGGTTTCCTGCATCATTTTGCGGATGACGGGGGTAAGAATGAGCTGCATGCAGAGACTCTTTTTACCTGCCGGGACCACGATGGTGTCGGGCGTGGACATAAAAGACCCGTCAAGCATTTCCAGCAGCGATCTGAAATCCGGCTGCAGTTTTTCCATGTCCTGAATGTGCACGACGGAAAAACTTTCGTCGTTGGTGGGGATTGCAATTGCGGTAAAAGGATTCGATGTATCCACGGTCGGCACCCGCTGAAAGTTGATGTGCGTTTGGGAAAACTGCGGGACGATGTAGTGCACGTAGTCGTGCATACGGCTTAGGATCATGTTGATCGCGTTTTCAGCGGAATATCCTCTGACTTCCCGGTCGCGGTGGATTTTTTGCGCCCACTCCAGGTTGATAATTGGAGTTACGCCGATTAGGAGATCTACATGCTTGGCGATGTCCGCTTGCGGGATTGTCAGGCCGCCGTGCAGCCCTTCGTAGAACAGGAGGTCCGTTTCCTTCGGCAGCGGCTCCCAGGGAGTCAGCGCCCCCAACGGGAGGCCGTGGAGGGCGGCTTCCTGCTGATTGTGTATGTAATACCTGCGCCGGCCTGTCCCGTGCTCCGAATACTCCCGGAACGTCGCTTCAAGATTTTCGAAAAGATTTCCCTCCGGGCCGAAATGAGTGATCCGTCCGCCGCTTTTCTCCGCCTTCAGGGTGGCCCGCTCCATGGCGACGCGGTCATAACGGTGAAATCCGTCCCCCTGGATAAGGGCGGGGCGGATCTTCTCCCGCCGGAAAATCTGCTCGAATGCGATGCGCGCATTGGTAGTGCCGGCGCCAGACGAGCCGGTTACGGCGATGATGGGATGTGCTTTTGACAACGGCGGCAAAAAATGCGATTTTCTTTAGCTTGCGTTAAAGAGTAATTTTGCAAGAAACAGCCGGCTTTTGTAAAGTGGGCCGGCGCATATTGTCCCGGGCCGGAACGGTTCGGGGCCCATGTTTCTGGATGCGCTATAAAGAGTCCTTGTCAAGAATGTTCTTCATTCGGAATATCGCCGCCGAAACCAGACTCCATTTGCGGGTCCTGAAATATCTGAAGCCTTATCGGTGGCTGTTTGCCTTTGCGATGCTGTCTTTGGTTTGCTTCGCCGCTACCCGCCCCCTGATCGCCTATTTAATGAAGCCCTTTTTCGACAGTGCCTTGCTCGAGAAAAACTCGCACCAGATGGTGTTGATCCCCTTGTATCTGGTTCTTCTGACCATTGTTGGAGGCTTCGCATCGTTCTTCAGCGCCTGGTCCATGCGCGGGATTGGAGTGCGGATGGTCAAAGATATCAGTTGCCAGTTGTTTCGCCACTTTGTAAGTCTTCCCATGAGCTATTTCGATCGCCAACCGAGCGGAGGGATCATTTCGAAATTTTCCCACGAAGTCCAATTGCTTCGCAACTCCATGACGGAAGTCATGATGACGCTGGTGCGGGAAGCTCTCGTTGTGTTCGGGTTGGTAGGATGGCTTTTGTATCATAATTGGCAGTTGGCCATGCTCATGCTGTTGATGTTGCCGATTGTGGGGCGGATGATCGTCCAGTTTCGCGGCTGGTTCAAATCTCTTTGCCACAAGGAGCAGGACTCCATGGCGCGGATCACTCAATTTCTGAGCGAAACGTTTTCCGGGATTCGCGTGGTCAAATTGTACGATATCAAGCAAAAAGAGAACGAAAGGTTTCGGATAAGAATGGAAGAACATCAGCGCCATATCATGAAGTCGATCGCCCTGGGCGCCGCCAGCGCTCCATTGGTACAGGTGATAATGGTGATTCCCATGGCCCTGATGATTATTATGGTCGAGGGCCAGCTGTTGGCGGGAAAGATCACGGTGGGCGACTTTGTCGCCTTTTTCAGCGCTTGCGCCCTGATGGCAGGCCCGTTGAAGCGCCTGATCGGCGCCAGCCAGGCGTTGCAACAGGGGGCGGTGGGAGCGGAGAGGGTTTTTACCATTATTGACAAGCTGCCCGAGAGCGATAAGGGGACGATAAAAGCGGAGGGCATAGAGGGCAGTCTTGCGTTCCGCGATGTGTGCTTTTCTTACTCCGAGGACCGCCTCCCCGCCCTGTACGATGTCAGCCTGGAGATCCGGGCAGGGGAAAAAATCGCCTTTATTGGCCCGTCCGGCAGCGGCAAGTCCACCCTGATTCACTTGATTGCCCGGTTTTACCGCCCTAACGAAGGCCAGATCCTTCTGGATGGCGTGGACGTGGAGCAATATACCCTGGAATCTTACCGGAGCCAGATCGCCATCGTTAGCCAGGAGATCGTTTTGTTCGACGAGACGATCGGCTTCAATATCAGTTACGGCGTTTCCGGAGGCGTTGCGGAGAAGGACGTGCTGGCCGCCGCCGAAGCGGCGGGCGTCATGGAATTCGCATCGAAACTGCCTGCCGGGCTGGATACTCTCGTCGGCGAAAATGGCATGCAGCTGTCCGGTGGACAGCGTCAGCGCATAGCCATTGCCCGGGCGCTATTGAGAAAGGCCACCATCCTGATCTTCGACGAGGCCACTTCCGCGCTGGACGCCGATGCGGAGCGGGGTGTGCGCCAAGCGCTCAATACCGTGGGCCGTGACCGCACCTGCATTATTATTTCTCACCGCATGTCCACGGTCCAGGTCGCGGACCGGGTCGTGGTTCTCGAACGCGGGCGCATCCTGGAAATCGGCACTCGCGCGGAGCTGTTGCGCCGCAGCCTCGGCAGCTCCCGGGAGAGCGCGCCCGGGGGGATGGCTATCACCGGTTGAGAGGGCCGGTTGAGAGGGGGCTTGGCCGCGGCGGGAGGCGCCGCGACAGGGTTATGCCGTTGCTTGTTCTGGAAAGGACCTTACCATTCGCTTTAGTAATTCGGTGTTGGAATTTTCAGTTCCGTAGCGTAAATGTATGTACGCATCGGTGATGGCTGCGATCTCCGGCGCGCAGGGCGGCAGGCGTTTCTGCGCGATTTGGGAGAGGTCGAGCGGGCCCTGGTGCGGCAATATCTCGACTCCCTTCTTGGCGAGTTTCCGGCAAAAGAGATCGTAGATCTCTTTTGCCGGGTCGCGCCGCACCGAGATTCGACGTAGCGCCCACAGGTGGAATAGCAGCAACAGCGTGGCCGACAGGAGCACGAGAAGTCCCAGGGATTCTATCGCGTTGAGTTCTCCTATTCCGATTTTATTAAGCAGATACCGCTGCTGATCTTCGCCGAAGAAAAGGATCCAGTGATTCCAGTTGTTGATCATCGCATCCGCCAGGTCCCGGATGTTTTGCCACAGGCGAACGGCAAGATTACCGCCCCGGAGTTGAAACAAGAGAGACTGGGAAGGGTTGAAGGTGGCCAGAAAGTCTTCCATTCCTCTTTGGATCCTTTCCGGGGCCACGGCCGATGTGGGGTCCACCCTGTCCCAGCCTTTTCCTTCAAGCCATACTTCCACCCAGGCATGGGCACTTTGCGAGTGTATTGCGTAATAGCCTCCGATCGGCTTGAAATCTCCCCCCTGGTAACCGGTGACGATGCGGGCGGGTATGCCTGCCGCCCGCATCAGGACGGTAAAGGCGGCGGCGTAGTGTTCGCAGAAGCCCTCCCTGGTATCGAACAGGAATGCGTCCACGGGGTCTCCTTGAATGGCTTTCGGCGTCAGGGTATAGAAGAATCCCTCGTTGTGCATCATGCTCAGGGCTTTTCGCATAATCTGCTTGTCGCTTAGATTTTCCTCCCGCCAACTCCTGGCCAGCGCGACGGTACGGGGGTGTTTGCCCGCGGGTAATTGCAGGCCGGGGTGAGCGTCGCGTTTCACGGGATGGGGCGAAGATATCCGGTAGTTTTGATAGGCGGACAGCTGAAAAAATTGCCTCTTGTTGACCGGGGTGGCGGACAGGAGTTGCAGATCGGCATTGAGCCGCGTCCCCGAAGGGGCATTGGTGGGAATATCCAGCGCAAAGATCCAATTCTTCCCGTGTGGTTCCAGGGTGATAGAATAGGGGATCGGCTGCGATTCTCCTGTGATTTGCGGCAGTCTGCGCTCCTTATTGGTGCCGAATGTTCCTGGTGTCCAGTTCTTGCCGTCCGTGTACCAGAACACCGGGCCTCTCCAGTACAGGCTGCTGTTTTCCGGGCGGCGGTCGTAGAAATCGGCACGGAAAACGATTTCTCCCGCGGATTGGGCAATGCGACTGATGCTGCCCAGTGTCATTCGGTCGCTGATGCCGATCTTGCTGGCGAAACTGTCCGCGGGCAGCCCCCACAGGGGGCCGGGAATTCTCGGAAAAAGGATGAAGGCGGCCACCATGAGCGGCGTGGCCTGTGCCAGAAGCTGTACGGACAGCTTGACGCTTTTCCAAAGCCCCTTGCGCGGCCCCCCGAAGTGCAGCAGAGCCAGGCCTACCGTCAGTATTACGAGGTTCAGGAGCGTATAAAGGGCCGCCAGGGGCGAATCGAAATCCAGGAACAGAAGGGCTCCCAGAAAATAGGCCATGAAGGTGGCGATATAGAAGTCGCGCACAGCATATATCTGGCGCAGCTTGAATATGCACAGCACGGACAGGGCGACTGTGCCCGAGTTTTTGCCGAAATCGCCGTAGCCTGCATATATCGCCAGCAAGCTCATGAGCATTAACGCATTGTCCGTATAGCGGCGGAGCCTGGTCCGTTTCCTCATATAGGGAAGGTACGTGCTGAGAAGATGTATGCAGGCCAGACCGTAGAAGAGCGCGGTCGCCCATGCCGGCGTATGAAAAGCATGGCCGCTTGCCGCCAGGAGCGTGCCCAACCATACGCAATACAAGGCCGGTCGGTTGACGGTCATGCGCTCAAACTCCGAACAAAGCCAGGGCTGCAAGGCAGCGGCCGTGATGGGCATTCCCCTGTCCCGGAGGAATATCGGCGCCCGGCAGATTCATTCCGTACTGACTGTCTTTTGCCTCGGCATCCAGAAGCCAGAGGCATAGTTGCGACAATCTCGGCTCGTTGCCGGGCAAGGATGCCACATGCTGCCAGTCCAATATGATTTTTTCTTTTTGGCCCTTGGTAAAGTGCTTGACCAGGATCTCCTGCCCCTCCAAAGTTTTCCATACGATGTTGCGCGGCGAATCCCCGGGTTGGTACGGCCGGAATCCCCGCAGGTCTTCGACTCCGATGGCGTTGCCGGGGTTTTCTTCTCCCACGACCGGGTTGGACCGCGGCAGAGGCAGATGTCCCTCGGGGCGGGGGTAAACCAGACAACGCTGGCGTGTTGGGATTCGCGCCCAGGCTCGGAACAGGCCTAGCGGATACCTGGTGCCGATCCGGATGAGTTCCAACTCCAGCCAGCCTCTCTTCCCGGCGGTGACGGGCAAATCGGAGGAGACCCTGCTGCCTGCGGGGATTGCTATGAGAACCGGCGCCGGGGGCTGGTCTTTGCGATGCGGGGGCGACAGCCTGCCGACCTGCAACTGGATCGCATGGCGGTCTCTGCCCCGCGGATTCTCCAGGTGGACCGGAAAGGAGATGGAGTCGCCCGCAAATCCTGGCAGCGGATTGGCGGTGATGCTGATTACCAGGCCGCGCAGGTTCTTGTATGCATGCAACGGACACAGCGCCGCCACTCCGCCCAGGAGAAATGTGGCGCCGTAGATCAGGCTGTTGCTGTAGTTGATGGCGCAGGTGAGCATGATGCTCAACATGCCGAAATAAAAACAGCCCTCCCGGGTCGGCAGGACGTAAATGTTCCACAGCCCCAATCGCGTCCGTTGCCCGGGCGATGGGTTGCCGACGGAGTTTCCCGCGGCGTCTGCGTTTGACGGTTTCCGGGGATGCTTCCCGTAGCGCATCTTCAGGGAATGGGGACCGCTTCCAACAGCGCCCTTACGGCCTCCTCCTTGCTGTCTTTGCTGCCCCCTCCCTCCCGGTACTGCAACCGATGGCTTGCGACGTATGGCAGGATCGCCTGGATATCCTCAGGCAGGGCCATGGTCCTGCGGTTGCTCAGTGCCCAGGCCTGAGCGCATTGCAGAATCGAGACCCCGGCTCTTGGGGAGAGGCCGTGAGTATAGTTGGGCGATTCGCGAGTATGCAGGATGATTTGCTGCAGGTAATCGAGCAGGGCGTCGCTGACGTGGATGTCGCGCGCCAGCTTTTGCAGGGATATCAGGCGCTCGACCGTCGCGATCGGCTTCAGGGCATGCAGCAATTGTCTCCGATCCTGCCCGCGCAGCAGGTCCCGTTCCGCGGCTGTGTCGGGGTATCCCAGCTGCATGGACATGGTAAAGCGATCGATCTGGGATTCGGGCAGCGGGAAGGTTCCGATCTGGAAGAACGGATTCTGGGTCGCGATTAGAAAGAAAGGTTGCGGCAGGTCGCGGGTCTTTCCCTCTATGGATACTTGCCGTTCCTCCATGGCCTCGAGCAGCGCGCTCTGTGTCTTGGGGGTGGATCGGTTGATCTCATCGGCAAGCACCAGTTGCGCGAAGATCGGCCCGGGCTGGAACTTGAGGCTGTCTGTCTGGCGGTTGTATATGGAGAAGCCGAGTATGTCCGACGGCAGCAGATCGCTGGTGAATTGAATGCGCTGAAAACTCAGCCCGAAAACTCTGGCCAGCAAATGCGCCAGGATGGTTTTGCCGACGCCGGGGATGTCCTCGATTAGCAGGTTTCCCTGGGCGATCATGCAGGCAATGGCAATCTGCAGGGCCCTCTTTTTTCCCAACAGGATTTCTTCCGACGCAGAGAGGATCTGCGCGACGCATTGTTCCGCTTCCTTGACGCGGGCCTCGAATTCCCCGGTTATTTCACTTGCCCGCAATGGTGAACCCTTCTATCAGCACCGACCCGGTCTGGATGTTGCCGCGCCTGTCCGTATCGCCGGAAATCAAGCGGACCCCGCGAAATATTTCGCGCAGATTCCCCGCGATGGTGACTTCCTCGACGGGGAAGGCCGTCGCGCCGCGTTCTACCCAGAAACCGGACACTCCCTGGGAGTAGTCGCCGGTAACCAGGTTGGTCCCGGAGCCCAGCAGGTCCGTCACCAGGAGCCCCGTGTGCATCGTCTTCAGCAGGGCGGGCAGATCGTGGGGCGCATTTGCCGCCGACACGAGCAGGTTGTGAACGCCTCCCGCGTTGCCGGTGCTGCGCATGCCCAGTTTGCGCGCGGAATACGAGCCTAGAAAATAGCTTTTCAGTACGCCGTCCTGCACGATTGCCCGCGGCTGGGTGGCCACGCCTTCATCGTCGAAAGGAGCGCTTCCCAGCGCTTGTTTTATCAAGGGTTCTTCCCGGATTCGCACGGCTGGAGGAAAAATTTCTTGTCCCAGCGCGGCGGCCAGGAAAGAGGTGCGGCGGTAGAGATTTTCCCCCGACAAAGCCCGGACGAGGGCGCCGAACAGGCTGGCCGCTACGGGGGCTTCAAAGATCACAGGCGCCCTGCGGTTGCTGAGAGACCGCGGAGAAAGCCGCCCCAGGACGCGCTCGGCCGCTTTTTCTCCGATCGCCCGGGGAGAGAGCAGACGGCCCCGGTCGCGCGCCGCATC
This sequence comes from Gammaproteobacteria bacterium, assembly GCA_028817255.1. NCBI lineage: Bacteria > Pseudomonadati > Pseudomonadota > Gammaproteobacteria > Candidatus Porifericomitales > Candidatus Porifericomitaceae > Candidatus Porifericomes > Candidatus Porifericomes azotivorans. Next base: position 8,498 of record JAPPQA010000084.1, read on the forward strand.
GTACCATCCTTCCCGCTGCATGCCGGCTTTGTCCTCGGCGATCACCGTGCATTCAATGCTGTGCCGCGTGCCGCGCCAGCAATCCAGAAAACCGTGCGTATTCCCGTAAGCCAGGGTGCCCCGGTAGCTGTGTATCGAGGCGATATCGGTTTTGCAGATCCGCTTGTCTTTCGCCAGGGCCGCCGATTCCGCCTCGCAAGCCAGGTTTATGGCCTCTTCGGGAGATACCTGCCAGGGATGATCCAACTCCAGATCTGGATTCTCCCTGGGCATAAGATCGGGATCGGCAAGTCCTTCGCATTCGTCCTCCTCCGTGCAGCGGGCGATGCGGCAGGCCGCCCGTACCGCCTCCTTCGCTCCTTCGATACTGAGATTCGAGGTGGAGACAGAACCGGCACGGTTGCCGTCATAGACCTTAAGGTTAAGCTGCATGTCCTGCTGATGCTCAATAGACTCCACTTCCGCCATGCGCACGTTCACCGACAGGCCGTTACCGCTGCTGCAAATGGCCTCTGCGCTGCTTGCCCCCGCCGCCAGGGCTTCTTTGAGGGAGAGATCGATCCGTTCCAGCAGTCTGGTGGTTTCTGGAGACCGGTCGGTGGCGGCGATAGCCCGAACCATGCTCCCTATTCTACCTGACGAGGATTGCCCTGTCTCTAGCATTTCATGGGCACGGAGATACAATCCCGGCATGGATTTGCGGAATATTCTGGCCCCGCTCAATCGGGAACAGCACGCTGCGGCCACGGCCGCGCAGAGAAACTGGCTGGTTCTCGCCGGGGCCGGTTGCGGCAAGACCCGTGTTCTGGTGCACAGGATGGCGTGGAGCATCGTCACCGGCAAAGCCCGTCCGCACTGCATCCTGGCGGTTACCTTCACCAACAAAGCGGCCCGCGAGATGCTTCAGCGGTTCAACGACCTGCTGGGAGGGACGCATGACGACATGTGGATCTCCACGTTCCACGGGATTGCGCATCGCCTGCTGCGAATTCATGCGCAAGATGCCGGATTGGCCGGGGATTTTCGGATTTGCGACAGCGAAGAACAGCTCCATATCGTGCGGCGCGTTATCCTCCAACTGCGCCTGGATGAAGAGGTATGGGTGCCCCGGCGCGCGCAGGCGTTTATCAATGCCCGCAAGGAAGAGGGTCTGCGGCCCCGGCATTTGCGGCAATCGCGTACCGCGCCCGAAGAATTGGTGCGAATATACGAAGAATATCACGGTATCTGCGAGCGCGAGGCACGGGTGGACTTTGCCGAACTGCTCTTGCGCGCCTTCGAATTGTTCCGCGGCAAGGCCGATATCTTGTCCCGGTACCGGGAGCGGTTCCCGCATGTTTTCGTTGATGAATTTCAGGATACCAACGCGCTGCAATATGCATGGCTCCAGTTGCTGGTGGGCGACCGGGGCCGGCTCTTTGCGGTGGGGGACGACGACCAGTCCATATACAGTTGGAGGGGGGCGAGGCCGGAACATGTATATCGGTTCCGCAAGGATTTTCCTGACGGCGGCCTGTTGCGGCTGGAGAGGAATTATCGTTCCACGGGGCATATCCTGAAGGCGGCCAACCAGTTGATCGCCTACAACGAGAGCCGCGTGGGCCACAAGCAATTATGGACGGACAGGGGAGACGGGGAACAAGTCGTTTTATACTCTGCCTACAACGAATGGGACGAATCTCGCTACGTTGCGGAGGAAATCCTGAGATGGAAAGGGTGCGGCCGCGATTATGCCGGCGTGGCCGTGCTGTACCGGGTAAGCGCCCAGTCTCGCGCCCTGGAGGAGGCGCTGCTCCGTACCGAAATCCCCTACCGTATCTACGGGGGGCTCCGTTTCTACGAACGACAGGAGATCAAACATGCCCTCGCCTATTTGCAACTGGCGGTATCGCCGGGGGAAAATGCGTCCTTCGAGCGGGTGGTCAATTTTCCTCCGCGAGGAATTGGCTTGCAGACCCTGGAGACCTTGAAGGCTGTCGCGGGTCGTCGGAGGTGTTCGTTATGGCAGGCGACGGCGCATGTCGTGGAGGAAGGCGCCATGTCGCGCAGAGCCCTGGGCGCCCTGGAGAAATTCCTGCAATTGATCGGCGCGCTGGCGGCGCGGATTGATGCGCTTCCCCTGGCCGAGGCCGTAGAGACGACGACCCGGGTCAGCGGCTTGATCGATCATTACCGCAAGGACGAGAAGGACTCGTTTCGGTTGGAAAACCTGGAGGAATTGGCCGCGGCGGCTGCAGCATTCGAGGAAACGCACAAGGAGCAGATGCCTGAAATGTCGCCTGTTATCGGCTTTTTGAGCCACACTACTCTGGATTCGGGCGAAGAACGGACAGCCGACTCCGTCCAGGACCACGTGCGCCTGATGACCCTGCACGCCGCCAAGGGTCTGGAGTTCGACAAGGTATTTCTGGTAGGGATGGAGGAGGGATTATTCCCGCACCATCTGTGTCTGGAAAGCGCGGAACAAATCGAAGAGGAAAGGCGCTTGTGTTATGTCGGCATGACCCGGGCGCGGCGTTCTCTTACCTTGGTCAGGGCCGAGCGGCGGCGCCTGCACGGCAAGGTGCGCGACAGCCGCGCCTCGCGCTTTTTAAGCGAGATCCCCGTGGCGGAGGCCGTTTCCGCACCCGCGGAACAGGACCGGCGCGGCCCGCTGCCGGAGGAAAGCCGTTTGGAGCTCGGCCAGCGGGTACTCCACGCCAGCTTTGGAGAGGGTGTGGTCCTGGCTATGGACCGGCAAGGTTTTCAAACCCGGGTCCAGGTAAGATTCGAGGCTGGCGGCAACAAGTGGTTGATTGCCGAAGTGGCGCCGATGAGCGTCATTTGATCCTGGGCGGCACGATGAACAGCGGCGCGAAGACAATAGATTGCGGGGCGGGAAAGGGGGCGATTCGCATGGAATTCGCTTCGATACCCCGGTTTTCCCTGTCCCGTATCCTGCCTCGTATGCGGTTTTTGTTGCCGCTGCTGGGGCTTTTGCTGAGCGCCTGCGAAGGCGGTGGCGGCCCGGAGACCGGGGCAGAAGATGGGCAGTCCCGCCAAAGCTTTCGCTGGAGGATGGTAACGACCTGGCCGGCCGGTTTCCCGATATTTCAAGAGGGGGCGGAAAAGTTCGCCGAAGATGTAGCGGTCATGAGCGACGGGCGGCTGCAGATTCAGGTCTTCGCCGGCGGCGAGTTGGTCCCCGCCCTGGAAGTGTTCGATGCCGTTTCCCAGGGGGTGGTGGAGATGGGGCATGGCGCCTCCTATTACTGGGCCGGAAAAGTGCCGGCGGCGCAATTTTTCTCTACGGTGCCCTTCGGCATGAGCGCGGACGATATGCGGGCATGGCTATATGGCGGCGGCGGTCTGGAGATTTGGCGGCGCCTGTATGCTCGGTTTGGAATCGTGCCTTTCCCCATGGGGAATACGGGCCTGCAAATGGGAGGATGGTTCAAGCGGCGCATTGATTCGATTGACGACTTGAGAGGGCTGCGAATGCGCATCCCGGGACTGGGCGGCAGAGTCCTGAAAAGTGCGGGCGGCGCCCCGGTGTTGATTGCCGCGGGAGAGTTATATACGGCCCTGGAGCGCGGCGTGATTGACGCCGCGGAGTGGGTGGGGCCTTTCCACGATATGCGCCTGGGGCTCCACCGCGCGGCCAAATATTACTATTACCCCGGATGGCATGAACCGGGGACCGAATTCGAGCTGCTGGTGGGGACCGCGGCCTGGGAGCGGCTGCCGAAAGACTTGCAGAAGATTGTAGCCGTAGCCGCTACGGCGGCGGGCAACTGGCTCTACGCCCAGATGGAGACGCGCAATCGGCAGGCCCTGCAGGAGATAAAAGAGCACCAGAGAGTGCAAATCCTGGCCTTCCCGCCCTCCGTGCTGGCAGAGCTGAGAAAGCTGACGCAGGCGACGCTGGACGAAGAGGCCGGGCGCGACGCGGAGTTCAAAGAGGTGTACGAGGCCTATTCCCGGTTTCGGGAAGGGCTGCGGGAATGGGACGAGATTGCCGGGGAGGGTCTGTAGGAGGAATCTTTTTAGTGGCTGCGACCCGGCCGCTTGCTATTGGCTGTTCTCCACGATGTAGTCCACGGCGGCCTTCACTTCCTCGTCGGAGAGTGTCGCATCGCCGCCCCGGGCGGGCATCGGCATGATACTGCCCTCCCCCTGGTATCCGTTGATCGCATTCTTGTAGAGGACCTCGATGCCCCGCGCCATTCGCGAAGCCCAGGCCTCCCGGTCGCCCAACTGAGGGCTCCCCGGGATACCGGTTCCATGGCAGGATAAGCAAAGCCGGTTGTAAATGTTCATGCCGACGGAGCCGCCTGTGGCCGCCTCCTGGGCATCTCCAGGAGCCTCCGGTGCGGCCGCTACGACGGCCATCGCCTCCGGCGCCGGGCTGGCAGGAGGCTCTTCGCCGGCTATGGCTACCCTGCCCACGGGCGCCGTGCGCTCCATGACCGCGGCCTGGCTCAAGGCGGGGTGATCTACCCGCTGTCCCAGCGCCCTGGCAACCGCCAGGAAAGCGATCATCATACATGCCAGCAGGGCAACTACGATCGCGAAATTCTGAAAAAAAATCCGGTCTCTTTCCTTGCTCATGCTCGGGGCCTCATTTTCCGCATGTTCGTTTGTGTCCGATGCGCATCGTGTACACTCTTGCCGGGCGGGTGTATTCTTAAAGGCCGTCACGGCGCCCTTAGCTCAGCTGGATAGAGCGTCGGCCTCCGGAGCCGAAGGTCAGGGGTTCGAATCCTCTAGGGCGCGCACTCTAAGTCGCGCATGATCCCCCCCGCCCCGTTAGTTGCCGTTCCCCATCCTCCGCCGTTCTTTCTCGATTAAGCGATTGACGACCCGAATCATGCCGTCGTCGGAACCTGCCAGGCGGCCGGAAGTCAGGTACCTGCCGTTGACCACGAGCACGGGCACGCCTTCGATCTGGAAGCGGCTGGTCAGCAACAGGGACTCCTTGATCCTGGATTGCACCGCTTGCGATTCGTATAGCCGTTCAAAATCCTCCTCGGCGACGCCCTGCGCAGCGAAGAATGCCTGTAACGAACTTTTGCTGTTCGTCTGTTTTTTCTTCTCGTGTATCCTGCGAAAGAGAGGAGAATGAATCTTTTCTTCGATGCCGAGCTCCACGGCCAGATAGTACGCTATCGCGTGATGTAGCCAGCGTTTGCTGAGGATGGCGGGGACGCGCTTGAATACCACATCCGCGGGCTTTCGGGACCGCCATTTCTCCAGATGCGGTTCAAGGCTGTAGCAATGCGGGCACCCATACCAGAAAAACTCCACGACTTCGATCTTGGTTTCGTCCGCCGGCGGGCGCGGCGTGGCAAGCGCCTGGTATCCCTGCCTCTCCGGCGGCGCGGCCTGCACGTTTATGGCCAGGAAGAGAGCCAGCGACAGGAGCGGCAACTTTGCTCGAAGGTACATATCTTTTTGGAAATCCGGCCCGGCAAGGGGCGTTAAAGGGAACGAAGACCCTTTGCCGGGCAAAGGGGACAGGATACCGGGCGTAGCGCAGAAAATCCACCGCTTGGCAAGGCGTCG
>JAPPQA010000085.1 GCA_028817255.1 Gammaproteobacteria bacterium
GGCGGGGCGGGGGCCGTTACGCAATCGGGGAGTGATGCGTAAGAAGCGCTTTTCTTCCCCTCGATTGCGTAACGGCTTGCGGCGCTGCGGCCCGGTTGTCCGCGACCGCCTACCGGATGAAGAGAAACAGGGTCGTATTGCCCCGCGACACTCGCAGCAGCAGGGTCGGTTGCCGGTCCACGGCGCGCAGGAATTCGTCCACGTTGCGCACGGGCCGTTGGTTAACGGCTAGGATGACATCGCCCGGGCGCAGGCCGCCGCTCCAGGCGGGGGTGCCCCGCTCCACGCGGGTCAGGCGCACTCCGGCTTTGTCATCGCCCACGACCACCCCGGATAACAGCCGGTTCCGCGCCCGGGGCGTCTCCGCCCGCGCGCGCCGTTCGCCGGGGCTCGCTTCCAGGGCGCGTACCCGCACTTGCAGGTTGCGGGCGCTGCCGTCGCGCAGAATGCGGAAGTCCGCCGCCTCCCCGGGCTGCATCAGGCCCACCGCGTTGCGCAGGTCGCCGCTGTTCTCCACCGCCTTGCCGTTAATCTCAAGAATGATGTCTCTCAGCTGCAGGCCGGCCTCCGCCGCCGGGGAGCCCGGGAACACTTCGGTGACGACCGGGCCCCGTTCCTTTTGCAGGCCGAATGCCTCGGCCAGTTGCGGACTGAGGTCCTGCGCCCGCACGCCGAGGTAGCCCCGCCGGACTTTGCCGTACTTCAAGATCTGCTCCATGACCTGCATGGCCTGGTCTATGGGGATGGCAAAGCCGATGCCGACGCTGCCGCCGCGCTCCTGGTTGGAGAAGATCGCCGTATTGATCCCTACCAGTTCCCCCTGCAAGTTCACCAGCGCGCCGCCGGAGTTGCCCAAGTTGATCGGGGCATCCGTCTGGATGAAGTTCTCGTAGTTCAACAGGTTCAGGCCGCTGCGGTACAAGGCGCTCACCATGCCGTGGGTGGCCGAGTGCCCCAGGCCAAAGGGGTTGCCGATCGCCACCACGAAGTCTCCGATCCGCAGTTGATCCGCGTCGGCCCGCGGCAACTCCACCAGGCCGTCCCCCGCAATGCGGACCACCGCCACATCGGTACCGGGATCGGCGCCTACGATTTCTCCTTCCAGGGTGCGCCCGTCGAGCAAGGTTACGGTGATCTGATCGGCATTGGCGATCACGTGGTTGTTGGTCAGCACCAGTCCCCGCGCCGCATCTACGATGACGCCGGATCCCAGGCTTTGGAACTTCCTCTCCGGGGCCGGAATGTTGAAGAACCGGCGTGAGTAGGGGTCCACCAGGATGCGGCCGCGCTGCTGGATTCTGCCCTCGGTCGCGATGTTGACGACACCGGGCGTGGCCTGCTTCAGCATGGGCGCGACGCTGGAGGATTGCGCGCCGCCGTGCCCCCGCGAGGGCGCCGCCCAGGCGGCACAGAGAGCCGCCCCCAGCAGGACGGTCAGAAAATACGGGTAACGATGCGACATGATTCCTCCCTCGGCTGCATATGGGAAACGGGTCTTTGCGGGACCGGGGCGCGGATCGTATCCCAGGGCACGGCGCGGCGCCAGCGGCCGAGAGCGGCGGCAGCGCGCTAAAGCACCACCCGCAATCCCACCAGAATCATCATCCCCGCCAGCAGCATGCGGATGGCCTTTTCCGGGAGCAGGGGGCCGGAATGGCTGCCCAGGAAGATCCCCGGCAGGGAGCCTGCCAGTAGGCCCCCGAGCAAAATCCAGTCCACCGTGCCCAAATACAGGTGCCCCAACCCGGCAATGGCCGTTATCGGGACGGCATGCGCCAGGTCGGTTCCTACGACATGCGTGCCTTTCAGACGCGGGTACAGGAGCATCAGGGCAGCGGTTCCCAGGGCCCCCGCGCCGATGGAAGAGAGGGTTACCAATATGCCGAGGAAAAAACCGCCAAAGACGGTGGCAGTAGCAGCGGCGCCCCCCCGATTCCCTCGCAGCACGCGGAGGGCAGAGGGGGGCGGGCGGTCCCGGCCGATGCGCTGCAATCGGTCTTTGCACAGGATTACCAGAGCGGTCAGCAACAGGGCGAGCCCCAGGGCGAAGGTGATGACCGGTTCGTAATCGCCGCCGTGAACATACAGATGTTTGATCGCCAGCACGGCGAGCAGGCTGCCGGGAACGCTGCCGGATGCGGCCAACAGCACGATGCGCCAACGAATATTGCCGAGACGGTGGTGGATCCAAACTCCCCCGCTTTTGGTAACCGCCGCGTACAGCAGATCGGTGCCCACCGCGACGATCGGCTTTACCCCAAACCCCAATATCAACAGGGGGGTCATCAGCGAGCCTCCGCCTACGCCGGTCAGGCCGATGATGTAGCCGACCGCAAAGCCCGCGAGTATGTGGCTGAATTCCATTGGTTCAAGGTCGAATTGCCTGACAAACGAACGGCTCCCGCCTTTTTTCGTCTGGCCGGAGTCCGGGGCGCGCAACCAGTGTACTGCCCCCTTTTGCAATAAAATAGTATAATATATGGATAATTTATGCTTTTTTTGAATAATGAAATTGCAGCAACTGAGATATGCGCACACGATCGCCCGCCATGGCTTGAATATATCGGCCGCCGCCAAGCGATTGTTTGCCTCCCAGCCTAGCGTCAGCAGGCAGCTCCGCCTCCTGGAGGATGAACTGGGAGTGCGTTTTTTCGAGCGTAACGGGAAACGTATGACTGCCGTTACCCCGGTAGGGAAAAAGCTGCTGGAATGTATCGAGGAAATCCTGCTCCAGACGGAGAACCTTCACCGCATCGCTGGAGAAAGCAAGAACGAGACCTCCGGGAGCCTGTCGGTGGCGACCACCCATACCCAGGCAAGGTACCGACTGCCGGCGGTGATCAAGAGTTTTATCCGCCGTTATCCCAAGGTCTCGTTGCACCTGCACCAGGGCACGCCCATGCAGATCGCAAGGCTGGCGTCCGAAGAAAAGGTGGACTTTGCCATCGCGACCGAGGCGCTGGAGTTATTCGACAAGCTGATCATGATGCCCTGTTATCGCTGGAACCGCAGCATCGTCGTGCCGCTTCGCCATCCCCTGACCCGGGTTGGCAAACTAAGCCTGCGGGAGATCGCGAAGCATCCGCTCATCACCTACGTATTCGGGTTTACGGGCGGGTCGCAACTGAACGCCGCCTTTCGGCGGGCGCGGCTGGCGCCGAACGTGGTGTTTACCGCCACCGACGCCGATGTCATAAAGACCTACGTCAAGCTGGGGTTGGGCGTAGGCATCATCGCCCGCATGGCATACGACCCGAAAACCGACGGCGAATTGCGCTCCCTCGACGTCAGCGCGCTGTTCCCGCCCAGCGTTACCAAGATCGGTTTTCGCAGGGGGACGTATCTGCGGCAATACATGTACGATTTCATTTCCCTGTTCGCCCCCCACTTGACCCGGGAGGTGGTGGACAAGGCCTGCGCTTCCCGCGGCAAGGAGGATCTCGACGAGCTGTTCTCCTCCTGCGAGCTGCCCTACATTTAGGGGCTTCCCGCTATCGCTCCCCCGCCTCCGCATTCCCTTGATGCAGGCCGCATTCCTTCAATTCCTTGGATTCCCACCACCAACGGCCTTCTCGCTCGTGCTGATAAGGCAACACCGGCCGGGTGCACGGCTCGCATCCGATACTGACATATCCTTGCTCGTGCAGCTCGTTATAGGGGATATCGTTCTCCCTGATATATTGCCATACCTGCGCGGACGTCCACTCGGCCAGGGGATTGAATTTGATCAGGGGGCGCTCCGCCGAGGAAAAGGCGGCGTCTCTCTCCACGACGGAAATGCCGGTGCGGGTTTCAGGGCTCTGATCCTGTCGCTGGCCAGTGATCCAGGCGTCCAGCGTAGCCAGCTTCCGCTTTAGAGGGGCGACCTTGCGTATGCCGCAACACTCCTTGTGCCCATCCCGGTAAAAGCTGAACAGGCCTTTTTCCCTGGTCATATTTTCCAGCTGCGCCGCATCGGGAAAGAGAAGCTCTATACGGATACTGTAATGATCCCGCACTTTCTCCAGGAACCGGTAGGTCTTAGGGTGCAGGCGACCCGTATCCAGCGAGAATACGCTGACCCGCGGGTCGGCCCTGACGGCCATATCAATTAACGCTACGTCTTCCGCGCCGCTGAAGGCGATAGCGATCTTGTCGCAACGGCTCAAGGCCAGTTCCAAGACCGCTTGCGGCGAGAGGCGCCGACATTCCGAGGCCATCTTTTCAATCTCGTTGGGATCGATCATGCGCTGGTTCCGTTCTCTGTACGCTAAAAACTGTTATTATGCTTCTTTTCGTTCGCCGAATTCAGTTTATCATATGGAACGTTATGGGTAGCGCCCGCGGCGTATGCGGGCGCGCCCGGCGCCAGACAAGGCCGGGGACATAGCGGGAAGGTCGAGATGTATGGCTCAGGAAACCGATAATACCAGTACGCAATCCACTGCATGGTCTTCGGTGCTGATTGATACGCTGTATGTTGCGCTGCAAAAGAAAGCGAAAGACAAAGCGATCAAAGAAATCATACGGGACCTGAAGCGCAAAGGCTACGAAGACGCATATCTTGTCCGCCAGACCGGGGAAAAGCTGGGAAGCGATGCCGCGAATCGGGTCCAGACCCTGTTGCAGGGCGGTTCCGGCGCCGCCCCTAAAGAAGCGGAACAAGCGCCGCGCAGCGGGTCGGTAGGCGCCAAAGCGGCGGCGGCCCGGCGCCGCGCGCCGCGGCCGGGGCGACGGTCTGGCGGCGGCGGGGGGGCCGACGCCGACAGTTTTCTCGGCTGGATTAAGGGCCTTTTCGGAAAATAATAATTGGAGCCATCGCGGCGGCGGGCTCAGGCCCTGGCGGCGCGAATTTCGCCAGCCAAATCCGGCTGACCCGTCAATGATGGGCTTTTTCCAGGAAAAACGTCGGCAGGTAAGTTCCGTGCGAGGACAGATCGGTGAGTTGAATGTTTTTCCGGGGGCGGTATTCCACCACCAGATGCAACCGGGATATATCCCTGCAGGAATTGTCCGCAACGATGTCGTTGGTCGTGTCTCTGCCGATCGCCGTGCGTCCCGGCTCAAGCAGGATGGGTTCGGCGCTGAGGCCGACAAACTTCGGTTGCCGATCCATGACGATCCTGCACTTGTGCTTGGATAGGATCATATTGACCTCCTGGCCTTCTTCTATTTCGAGGGAGATCGGTTCTCCTTTAGGGAGCCGCTCGAATCCTCTATTTTCCGCCCGTTCTTGTTCCGCCGGTTCTTGCGCGACAGGACCCTCGCGCGCTAAGAGATCGATCCCCTGGGGCAGCTGCTTGCCGCGCTTTTTCAAAGCGCGGAACTCCTTGAGGATTTGCTGGCGGGTTGCCAGATATTGCATGTATTTAACGAGGGCGGTATGGCGGAAATCCTTTATCGTCGGGGTGCTTCCCGCGTCCGCTTTTTGTAAAGCCGCCATGATGGAGCGCCATCCGTAATCTTTCGAGAAGCTGGCGATGGGAATGAGGCTGAAGAAATCCTCTATCGCGCCCAATTCCGCCTTGGGGGAGGAGTTGTTGAACAACCGGACGATCCTGGTCTCCATTTTCTTGGTGAGGACCGATTCCTGCCGCAAAGCGCTGACGGACAGTCCGGCGAATTGCGAGAACCGCTCCATGGGCACCGACACCCGACCTTCCAGGGCAAAAGCGAAGGCCTCCAGAGATTGAAACTGAAGAGTATCTTTCCCTATCTGGAGTTTGACGGCGCCTGAATTTTTCGGAGCTAAAAATCTCACTCTTGATAAACGGCCAGGAACCCGAATATGGTAAATTATACCCGGTTATGCTGGCTTATAGAAGTAAAAAGGAATATCCGACCGCCAACGGCGGAGAACGGAGGGAGGCACCGCCCTCCCCGGCCGGAGCGGCAACCGCCATTTTGCGGCGTTCCCCCGGCGGGGGCCGGCGGGGGGATGCTATAATGGGGCGCAAGACCCGCAGGTTATGCGCGATGTGCGTGGTCGCCGGCCTGCCTGAACCGTACCTGAACCGGGCGGCAGGCAAGGGTCGTCGGCCCCCGTATTGCTTGTAGGATTACGAAGTTGGAATCGAACCTGATGTTGATCGTCGCGGTAGCGGCAATTGTCGTCGTGGGGGTCGTTGCCTTCCTGTTGCTGAGACATCGGGGGGCAGCCGGGGGCAGAGGCGCCGCGGAAGAAGCCGCCTATCTTGAGGACATCGATCAGGTCACCCAGAAGAAGAAGCATTCCCTGCAGACGCGGCGGCCGACAATGATCGGACGGATACCTGGAAAAGACCGAAAAGTCAGCTATATCGTGGTGCCGGAACCCACCGTGGGACGCTCCCACGCCATGATCGAATACAAGGATTACGGGTATTGGATCAAAGACCAGGGGAGCGTGAACGGCACCTTCGTGAACGGGCAGAAGGTCACCGCCGCGGTGAAACTCAAGCATGGCGATTCCATTCAGCTCTACCAATACGGGTTCAAGTTCCTTATGCCGGGAATGTCCGACGCCGACCAGACCTTGATCGCCGGCGATGCGGAGATGACGAAAATCGCGACGCCCGCCAGGCAGCCCGCTCCGGTAACCCCCGGCGACATAAAGCCCCCCAGCGAACCTTTCGGAGAGGATGTAGTGGAAGACATGACCTTGGAGAATTTCATAGACGATCAGACGATATCCGCCAGCACCACCGGCCAGTCCGAGAAGAAGAAATCCTGAGCGCATGCCTGCGTATCCCGGAGCGGGATACCCGGTGCCGCGGAGTATCGCGCCGTCTTCGCCCGGGGCGTAAAGATGCCGACCGGGCGCCGAGCCGCGACCATGCCGTATCCTCGCCTTGGCAATCGTTCGCGGGAGTTGCTCGCCTTGCTGACCGATGGCGCTTGTCATTCCTCCCTGGAATTGCAGGCGGCGCTGGGCTTGAGCCGCGCTTCCGTACGGCGCCGCCTCCGTTGCCTGAGCGACTGCGGTGTCGAGATCGTGGCGGCACGCGGGAAAGGCTACCGCCTGAGCGCGCCGCTGGAATTGCTGGAAAAGAGAAGAATACTGGCCGGGATGGAGACCGGCGCCCGACAGTTGGCGCGGCGCCTGGAGCTCCATTTCCTCATCCCTTCCACGAACGGATATATTTTGCGGCAGAAACCGCGCAGCGCCCACCGGCTGGCGGTTATTGCCGAGGGGCAGACGCAGGGGCGGGGGAGAGGCAAGAACCGCTGGGTTTCTCCTCTGGCGTCGGGGCTTTACCTCTCGATTGGCTGGACCCTGAAAGATTACCCCAGGCACTTCTCCGCACTGGCGATGACCGCCTCCGACCATATCGTCCGCGCCTTGCGTCCCCTGGGGGCGCGGGGAATCGAATCGAAATGGCCGAATGACCTGCTCTATCGCAATCGCAAACTGGGCGGGATCCTGGTGGAGGCACGAAGGGGCGCGGATAAATCCTGCCGGGTCGTGCTGGGTGTCGGGCTCAACGTCTCGCTCCCCGCCGGACTGCCGGAAGAGGTTGACCGGCCATATACGGATCTGCGGGCGGCCGCCAGTCGCCCCTTGTCCAGGAACCGCATCGCCGCGACCGTGTTGAATGCGTTGTTGCCCCTGATGCAGGAGGCATCGCATGGCCGATTCCGCAAGGATGTCCGGGGCGCCGCGGCGGCGGCATGAACATCCATATTGCCATGTTAAGCCGCCTTGGAGCCGGGGAACCGCCCGGTCTTCGGCAAGCAAACGACGAATAGGGAAGCCGCCCCGGGCGGCGGCAGTACAACGGAACCGACATTGAAATTATTGATCGATATCGGGAACAGTCGGATCAAGTGGGTTATGCACGGCGGCGACGCCCGGCAGGGAAGCGAGATCCGTTCCCTGCGCTACCAAAAGCGACGCCCGCAAGAAGCCTTTTCCTCCGCTTGGGCTCGCGAGCGGCGGCCGGAAGCCGTGTACGCCGCCAACGTAGGAGGAGCGGGGGTGGGCCGGGCCCTGGAGCGATGGACCCGGCAGCGGTGGAATCTTGCTCCGCAATACCCGAAGGTCTCCGACCGGCTGGGCGGGATAAGCAACGGTTATCGCAGGAAGGAACTTTTGGGGATCGACCGGTGGCTGGCGATGGCAGGCGCCTGGGCCAGGTATCGCCAGCCGCTCTGCCTGATTGATTGCGGCACCGCGATCACCGTGGACGTGCTGGACCGGGAGGGAAACCACGCGGGGGGAGTTATCCTTCCCGGGAAGAGGCTGTTATGCGAAGCGCTTACCCGGGGGACGGCGCAACTGCGCAACGTGCGATTTTCCGGACCCGATTGGGCTCTGAGCCTGGGGCGGGATACGGACGAAGCGGTGCGCTTCGGGAACTGCTACATGATCGTGGGGGCGCTGCGATACATCGTTGCCGAAGTCAGGGCACGTTACGGGGAAGACATCCGTATCCTGTTCGACGGCGGAGACGCCGCGGAACTGGCCGGCCTGGTCGGAGCGGGGAGTACGCATGCTCCGGGATTGGTTCTGGAGGGACTGGCATATTTTGCCGGGCTTGGCCAGTGAAGTGGTTTTTCGTCATCCTGCTTCTGGGGAACGCGGTGTTTTTCGGCTGGTCGTACCGCAACGTCCTCCTCCAGGACGAGCTCAACGCGGTCCATGGATTGGCGGTGGAACAGCCTCCGGAGAAACTGCTTCTGCTCTCGGAGTTGCCGCTTCCGCCTCCCTCCCTGGCGGCGAATGGTTTGCCGGAGGGAGCGGCCGCGCCGGAGCGCGCCGAAGACTCCCCCAGGTCCGGGCCCGACCTGGATGAATCCGTAGCGGTTGCGGACGAGCGCCCTCCGGAGTGGCCCGCCGAATGGCGCAATGCCCCGGAGGGAGGAGAGGACGCCTGTCTCAGTTTCGGCCCTTTCTTCGAGGAGTCCAGGGCGAACCGACTGCAAACCTGGCTCAACGAACGCGACGTACGCAACCGGCGACACGTGGAAAAACCGAAGGAGCGCCCGTACTATTGGATCTATATGGCCCCCCGGAAATCGCTCGCCGCACTTGCCGAGACCATAGACGATTTGAAGGAAAAGGGGATCGGCAACTACCGGCTGATTCGGAGGGGCAACCTCAAAAATGCCCTGTCGCTGGGAGTCTTCTCCGACCGTTCCGAGGTGGAACGGAGGCTCGAAGAGTTAAGAGAACAGGGATATCGGCCGATCATAGTGCCCTACGGGGGCAAACAGCCGGCTACCTGGGTGTACGCCCGGTTCGGAGAGAAAGCAAGGTCGGACAGCGGCTTCCTGTCTGGCGCCCCCCTCTCGCGAGGAGAAGAGACCGTGATAGAATGCGACGCAACGGAGGTGCCGTAGGGGCCGTCGCAACGGTTATCGGAAGGGGGACGTCCCCTGTTGCCTTCATGGTCAGGCCCCGATAGTTAAACGGCCATAACCGATGATTTGTAATCATCAGTTGAGGGTTCGAATCCCTCTCGGGGCTCCGCAAAGTCCAACCGCATTAATTGGACGGCAGGGGCCAGGAGTTCGCCAAAAAGCCGCAAAAGACCACGGCCCCCAGCCATCCGTTATTGGCGAAAGCACGGATGCACATAGCGGGGCGGCGCTCGCGAACGAGGTATTGCTGGTAAAGCGCAAGCAAAGCCGCGAGCGCAAGACAAAAATAAAAGACCGGGCGATACCCCTGCGACAGCCCCAGCGCCGCTAACAAAATCAAGGCCGCGCCCTGCAAGGCAGCGACCATGATCCGGTCCTGCCTGCCGAAAAGCAATGCCGTAGAATGCAGGCCGATCCGGGAATCGTCTTCCCGGTCCGCCATGGCATACAGGGTATCGTAGCCCACCGTCCAGCAAAGATTTGCCAGGAAAAGCAACCCGGCGGCTGGCGGTATGGAATGGGTAATCTCCGCATATGCCATGGGGATAGACCAACTGAAGGCCAACCCCAGGTAAAGTTGGGGGGCGCGAAAGCAGCGCTTCATTAACGGGTAAGTGCAGGCCAGGAACAGGGCCGCCACGGCCAGCAGGATCGTCGGCGGGCTCAAGGTCAGCGCCAGCAGGGCCGAGAGCAGGACCAGCGTCCCGAATACGGCGCCCGCCTCCCGAAGGCTGACCAGGCCGCGGGCCAGGGGGCGCCCCTTCGTGCGCGCGACCTGTCGGTCGAAGCGCAGGTCCAGACAATCGTTAATCACGCACCCGGCCGAGCGCATCAGCACGCAACCGCATACGAAAACTACCACCAACACGGGGGGAGGCATGCCGCCGGCGGCCGCCCACAACGCCCACAGGGCAGGCCATAGCAGGAGAAATATGCCGATGGGACGGTGCAGGCGGATCAGGAGGGCATAACGGACGGCGCGTCTCGGCAAGCCCTTGCGTGGGGCGCCCCCGATTGCCGTGTTCACTTTGGCGCACCTCCGCCTTTGTTGCGGCAAAAACCGGGCAGGATCACCTCGGTAATCAGCAGCGGCCGGCCGCCGATGCGAAAGCGGGAACGGCGCATCCACAGCCGCCGCGCGGCGCCCTGACAGTCCGCGGCGGCCAGCCCGTAGAGCGGCGCCTTGCGGCCTAGCCGGCGCGCCTGCAATTCTTCCCTGGCCACCCCGGGCATGGAGAAAAGCAACGCCCCCAACGGCCGCGCGCCCAGTCTGCGCAAGCGGTAGCGGATTCGACGCAGAGTATTCCCCGTCATGACGCTGCGCCCGTAGAACCACGGCCTGTCCCGGCAACGGAACAACACTTCCCGGATCCACCCCCACTGTCCCGGGCGCAGGCGCAGCGCCCTGCGTTCATCGCAGAGCAGGGGCGCCCAACCCTGGCGCTTGATCTCGATCCGCAGCCGTTCCGGGCAGCGCCGCCCCGCCAATTGGGTAAGGGAACCGGTGTGCCCCAGGATATCGCGGACTTCCGCGGGCGGCGAGCCGCGCCTCCTCTTGACAAGCGCGCGGCGCATCTTGCCGAGACCTGCCGGCTTCCGGTTCACGCGCTGCCATATTCCGGCCGCCCCCCCTGCCACCTGTAGAGCAGCGGAGGAATGCGTTCGGGGTGCTCCTCCAGCAAGTCTCTGGCGGCCGCCCGAACCTCCGGCAGCAACATCCGGTCGCGGTAGAGGTCGGCAATGCGCATTTGCGGCAACCCCTTCTGACGTGTGCCCAACAGCTCTCCCGGACCGCGCAGCCGCAGGTCGCATTCGGCGATCTTAAAGCCGTCCTGCGTGTCGCGCATGGTCATCAGGCGCTCCCGGGCAACCTGGCTCAGGGGCGGTTCGTAGAGCAGGATACAGTCTCCGCGCGTGCTTCCCCTGCCGATGCGTCCGCGTAACTGGTGCAGTTGCGCCAGGCCGAGACGCTCGGAATTCTCGACGATCATCAAACTGGCGTTGGGCACGTCAATACCGACCTCTATCACGGTGGTGGCAACCAACACTTGCAGGCCGCCGTTCATGAATTCCTGCATGACGGCATCCTTTTCCGCGGGTCTCATGCGACCGTGGATCAATCCGATCCGCAGTCCGGGCAGACTCTGTGCGAGATACTCGTGGGTGCGGATGGCGGACTGCTTCCCGATTTTCTCCGTTTCCTCGATCAAGCTGCAGATCCAATACGCCTGGCGGCCGCGGTTGCAGGCGGCGGCAATCCTGAGCGCCAGTTCTTCGCGCCGGCGGCAGGAGACAACCGCGGTGTTCGCCGGCTGTCTTCCCGGGGGCATTTGATCGATGACGGAGAGATCCAGGTCCGCGTAAATCGCCATGGAGAATGTCCTCGGTATAGGGGTGGCCGTCATCACCAGCTGATGGGGGTGACGGGTGTCCTCGGCTCCCTTGTTAAGGAGGTTCAACCGCTGATACACGCCGAAGCGGTGTTGCTCGTCAATGATCGCCAGGCCCAGGTCGGGAATGGCCACCTCCTCCTGAAGCAGGGCGTGGGTGCCGACGATCAATGTCGAGCCCCCGTCCCGCAACCGCCCCAGCAGGGATTTTCTGCGCGCGCGCGTCAGTCTGCCGGTCAATAACAGCACCGGTATGCCGAGCTCGCCAAACCACTGGGAGAAACGTTCGTAATGCTGGGCGGCCAACAATTCGGTAGGGACCATCACGCACGCCTGGCGGCCGCTGCTTGCCGCCTCCAGGGCGGCCACGGCGGCCACGGCCGTCTTCCCCGAGCCCACATCGCCCTGCAGGAGGCGCATCATGGGCACTTCGCGCTGGAGATCCTGCCGTATTTCGCCGATGACCCGCTGCTGCGCCGGGGTAAGCGCGAACGGCAGGCTGGCGACGAAGCGCCGTATCGCCGCCTCGTCGCCCCGTAGCGACAGCCCCTTGCGGGCCCGCATTTTTGCGCGCACCTGCATCAGCGCCATGCGGTGCGCAAGCAACTCCTCGAAGGCCAAGCGCCGGAAGGCGGGGTGCTCCCTCTCCCGCAGGGCGTCGGTATCCGCGCCCGGAGGCGGCAGGTGAACAAATTGCAAGGCGTCGCAGAAGCGAGGCAGGGCCCCGTTGCCCAGAACCCGCTCCGGCAGCAGTTCCTCCTGGAGTCGTTGGTCCCTGGAAACCCGCTCCAGGGCACTGCCGATCGCTCGCCGCAGGGATGCCTGGGAGAGATTCCCCCCGGAGGGGTAAATCGGGGTCAGTTGCGTTTTCAGCGGCATGGGCCGATTCGCCCGGCTCGTCATGCATTCCGGATGCACCATCTCCAGGGAGAAGGCGCCGTGCCGAACCGAGCCGTAGCAGCGCACTACGGCGCCGTCCCGGAATCTCTGCTGCTGGGAGCGGGCGAAGTGCAGGAACCGCAGCTGCAACAAGCCGGTGTCGTCTTCGAGGCAGACGACCAGGCTTTTCCTCGGGCGCCAGCGGATCTCGCTGTGCCGCACCGTCCCCTCGACCAGCGCCTCCTGCCCGGGCAGCAGCTGGCCTATGGGTACGATGCGCGTCTTGTCCACGTACCGCAGGGGGAAATGAAATAGCAAATCCCGGGCCGTATTCAGTCCCAGCCGCCGGAACTTACGGACAGTGGCAGGGGCACTGCGAACGAAACAATCCAGGGGCGCATCCAGCATGTCCGCGGGCCCCGCGGCAACGGCGCCCCGCGCATCCGTCGCCGTAGTCGCCGCCGGCATCCCCGGCGCCTCGGAGACGCCCGCCTGCCGCGGTTTCCCCCCTCTACCAATACATGAGATCGTTTTGCTCCTGAGACTCTTGCAGGTCCCCCGTCCTTTCGATGCGGGAGACCTGGCCGAGCCGGCGGATCCTCCGGATCGCTTGCGCCAAATGCTTCCGGTCCCGAATTTCCAGCGCGAACTGCAAGGTCGTGCGTTCCTCCCGGCCACCCTTGATCCCTACATTGATGACGTTGATCCCCTGGTCGGCAATGGCACTGGCCACGGTGGCGAGAACGCCGCGCTGATTCGCCACCTGCATTTGCAGTACGGCGACGAAGTCCCGGTCCAGTTCCTTCGCCCATTCGGCGCAGATCAGCCGTTCCGGGTGCCGGCGCCGCCGGCGCATGTTCTTGCAGGAGCGCCGGTGTATCACGATACCGCGGTCGGGGCTGGCGTAGCCCGAGACCGCATCCCCGGGAATAGGGTGGCAGCACCTGGCAAAGCTGATCGCCATGCCCTCCGTACCCTCGATGACCAGGGGTTGCGCCGCGGGGCCGTCCGCCGCCGCGGTCTTGCCATCCGCCGCCGACAGTTCCCGCGCGATGATGTGCGCGGGCAGGTTGCCCACGCCGGTTTCCTCCAGCAGACGCTCCCTGCTGTCCAGCCCGTGGCACTCCAGGACGGCGCGTATGTCCCGCTCCCCGAGCTGTTCGTAGGACATGGCCAGCGCCGCCAACTCCGCCTGCAACAGCCGTTTGCCCAGGTCGCGGGCCTCGCTCAACTTGATGCCTTTCAAATAGTGTCGGATGCCGGCCCTGGCCTTGGCCGTGGTAACGAATTTCAACCATGCGGGATCGGGTTGCGCAAAAGGCGAAGTAAGGATCTCCACGGTCTGGCCGGATTTCAGCGGACTGCTCAACGGGGCCGGCTGCCGGTCAATCCGGGCCCCCACACAGCGGTTGCCCACATCGGTGTGGACGGCGTAGGCCATGTCGAGCACGGTGGCCCCCCTGGGCAGCTTGAGTATGTCTCCGCGGGGGGTGAACAGATACACTTCCTCCGGAAACAGATCGACCCGCACATGCTCCAGGAATTCTTCCGGATCTCCGGCCGCCCGGTGCAGTTCCAGTATGTCCCGCAGCCATTTCCGCGTCTGTCGGTACGCCCCGCGCCGGTCGGAAATGCCGCCCGACTTGTACGACCAATGGGCCGCGATGCCGGCCTCGGCGATGCGGTCCATGTCATGGGTGCGGATCTGCACCTCAACGGGCATTCCATGAGGGCCGAACAGCACCGTATGCAGGGACTGGTAGCCGTTCGTCTTGGGCAGGGCGATGTAATCCTTGAACTTCCCGGGAACCGGCTTGTACAGATTGTGGATGGCGCCCAGCGCAAGATAGCAGTCCTTGGACGAGGCCGTGATGATCCGAAAGGCATGCAGGTCGCAGATCTCGCCGAACGAGAGATGCTTGTTCTGCATCTTCCGGTAGATGCCGTACAGGTGCTTCTCCCGCCCCAGAACCTGCGACTCGATGCCTTCCAACAGCAGGCGCTTTTCGACCGTTTGCTGGATGCGGGTGACGATACGCTGGGCGCGCCGGCGAATTTCTTGCATGCGCTCCTCCAGCACCCGGAACCGCAACGGATAGAAATACCGGAACCCCAGCTCTTCCAACTCGAGCCGCACGCTGTTCATCCCCAGGCGTTGCGCAATCGGCGCATAGATCTCCAGGGTCTCGCAGGCAATGCGCCGGCGCTTGGCGGGCGGCAGGGCGCCCAGGGTGCGCATATTGTGTATGCGGTCCGCAAGTTTGATCAGGATGACGCGGAGGTCGTCGGTCATGGCCATGAACATCCTTTGCAGGTTGCTGGCCTGGGCGTGCGCGTAATTGTCGAACTGAATCCGGCTGATCTTGGTGACTCCGTCCACCAGTTGCGCCACGTCCCGGCCGAACCGGCGCCGGATGTCCTCCTTGGCGACATCCGTATCCTCGATGACGTCGTGCAGGATGGCGGCGCTGATCGTCTGGTAATCCAGGTGCATATCCCCCAGAATCCTGCTGACCGCCAGCGGGTGATGAATATAGGGTTCGCCGCTGATGCGCTGTTGGTTGCGGTGCGCCTTTTCGCTAAAGCGGTATGCCCGGCGCACTTTCTCGACCTGGCTCGGCGTCAGGTAGGCGCCCACGCTTTCCTCCAGCTCGGCAAAACGCGTTTCTTCTGTCATGGGTTTTCATCCCACTCCCGCCCGCACGCCCGGGCGAAGGCGGCGGAAGGGGGCTATGCGTCTTCGGCGGGGGTCGGCGCCTCCGGTTCCTCTGCGCCAGGTTCGCTGCCGCCCGGATTATCTACGTTTTCCTGCGTCACCAGGCCCGCCGCGACCTCGCGCAGGGCGATCACCGTGGGTTTTTCGTCCGTCTCTTCCTCCAGGAGCGAATCCTTCCCCATGTTGAGCGGCCGGGCGCGCTTGCTCGCCAGCAATACCAGGTCGTACCGATTCGGGATTTTTTCGAGACAGTCTTCTACCGTCAATCTTGCCATGGTTTCGTTTTCCTCTACAAACCGATCCGCCCGGACCGGCGCTGCGCGCGATTCGGGAACGGCCCCGGCAATCTTAACGAAAATGCCGCGCTTCTTCCATCAGGGCCGATAGATGTTCCTGGACGTCGCTCTCTATAAGGGCCTCCGGTCCGCCGGCACGGACCGAGCGAACGATGTCCCGCAATCGCTCCAGAGCGCGGTCGAAGTCATCGTTGATAAGCTGGTAATTGTATTCCCCACAGTGAGAAAGATCCGCCAGCGTTTCGCTGATGCGCCTCTGAATCACCTGTTCGTCGTCCTGTCCCCGGCGCCGCAGCCGCTCCTGCAGGGAACGGAAGTTCGGGGGCAAAATGAAAATCCCCATGGAATCAGGAATTGCCCGGCGCACCTGGCGCGCGCCCTGCCAATCGATCTCCAGCAGCACATCCTTGCCGGCGTCCAGTTGCCGGCGCACCCGATGCCGCGAGGTCCCGTAGAAATTGCCGAAAACCTCGGCGTACTCCAACAGTTGCTCTTCTTTAATCATCTTCTGGAAGGCTGCCGGCGTCACGAAGCAGTAGTCGCTGCCGTGTTCCTCCTGCGGCCGTATCGGACGGGTAGTATAGGAAATGGAGAGCTCCAGGCGCGTGACCGAACGCAGCAGCGCCTGGATCAGGGAAGTCTTCCCTGTCCCGGAAGGGCCCGACACGATAAATACCCTGGCCGCCCGCACGGCTCGCTATTCCACGTTCTGCGCCTGTTCGCGCATCTGCTCGACCAACAGCCGCAGCCGAATAACGGCGGAATCGTTGTGCAGACCGCCGATCTTGGCGGCCAGGGTATGCGACTCCCGGTGCAGCTCCTGTAGCAGAAAATTCAGGTGCTTGCCGATGGCGCCGCCCCGTTCCAGCAGGTGCCGCGTCTCCTCCAGGTAGATTCCCAGCCGGTCCAGTTCCTCCGTGGCATCCGAACGGCGCAGCAGCAGAACCAATTCCTGCTCCAGGCGCCCCGGATCTATATCGGCGCCCCCCGCGGCCAGTTGCCGCACCTGTTCGCGCAGCCGCTGGCGCGCCTGGTCGGCGAGTTGCGGCGCCCCCTGCCGCAACTCGTCCAGGATCGCGGCGCAACTCCCGCATTTTTCCCGGAAAATGCGGCCCAGGCTTTCCCCCTCCTGCCGCCGTTTCGCCACAAAGGCCGTCACGGACTCCTGCAGCAGATCCAGGAGCGGCTGGCGGATGCTTGCCTCCCGCAGATCCAGGGATTGCAGTACGCCGGGCCATTCCAGGACCCGCGGCAGGTCTATGGGCGCGCACGGCCCCTCCGTTAACTCCTGGACGTCGCGCATCGCCTGCAACAGGTCGCGCACCCGGGCGCGGTTGATGCGATGCGACACCAACCCTTCGGCAGCTTCGAATTCCAGTTGGCAGATCACCTTGCCCCGGCGTACATGTCGCCGACACAGGTCGCGGCAGGGCTGTTCCAGGGCCGCCAATTCCCGCGGCAGGTGCACGCCGATCTCGAGGAAACGGTGGTTGAGCGAACGCAACTCCCAGGCGGCACGCCCCCATCGGTCCTGCCGCTCCACCCTGCTGAAACCGGTCATGCTGGAAATCATTGTCTTGTGCCCCGTGCGGAACGCCGAGGCGCGTCCCGTTGCTGGTTTTTTCGCGGGCTTATTATAATGCCCTCTTTCGCAGAGACAGACCATGGAGACAAAACGATGCGCCCCGACGGCAGAGCGGCGGAAGAATTGCGCCCGGTACGAATGACCCGGGGCTTCCTGGATCACGCGGAAGGTTCCGCGCTGATCGAGTTCGGCCGCACCCGGGTGCTCTGCACCGCGAGCGTCGAGGACGGCGTGCCCCCGTTCCTCAAGGGCAGGAAACAGGGCTGGGTAACGGCGGAGTACGGCATGTTGCCCCGGGCCACCGAGCGGCGCACCCGCCGCGAGGCCACCCTGCACCGCCCGTCCGGCAGGACGCTGGAGATCCAGCGCCTGATCGGGCGCTCGTTGCGGGCCGCCGTGGATCTGAAGGCCCTGGACGAGATCACGATCACCGTGGACTGCGACGTAATCCGGGCGGATGGCGGGACCCGAACGGCGGCGATTACCGGCGGCTACATTGCCCTGGAAGACGCCGTCAACCATGTCCTGCGGCGGCGCCGGGCGCGGGGACGCCCGCTGCGCAGCATGATCGCGTCCGTCTCGGCCGGCATCGTTGCCGGCGAAGTGCTGCTGGACCTGGATTACCGGGAAGACTCCAGCGCGGACGCCGACATGAACATCGTGATGAACGACTCGGGGGAGTACGTGGAAGTTCAAGGGACCGCCGAGGGAGCGCCTTTCGACGCCGAGCAACTGGCAGCCGTGCTGACACTGACCCGTTCCGGCCTGGAGCGCCTATTCGCCCTGCAGCGCGAGGCGCTGGGCCGGTAGAGCGAACGGCGGCGGGCAACGGCTCGGGACCGTTCCGGCACTGGCCCGGCACCGGCCCCAAGAACAATCATAGGGACAATCATGCGGCAGGAAATCGTGCTGGCCAGCGCCAATCCCGGCAAGCTGCGCGAATTGCGCGCGCTGCTGGCGCCGCTGGGGATTCGCCTGCTGTCCCAAGGAGAACTGGCAATCTCGTCGGTGCCGGAGAACGGCCTGAGCTTCGAGGAAAACGCCCTCCTCAAGGCCCGCCATGCGGCCCGTCACGCAGGCCTCCCGGCGATCGCGGACGACTCCGGCCTCGAGGTGGACGCCTTGGACGGCGCCCCCGGTATTTATTCGGCCCGCTATGCCGGACCGGGCGCCACAGACGCCGATAACAACCGGTTGCTGCTACGGAAATTGGAGGGAGTGCCCGAAGCGCGCCGCAACGCCCGCTTCCGCTGCTGCATCGCCTACCTGCGCCGCGCCGACGACCCCGCGCCTTTGATTTGCCAGGGCGCCTGGGAGGGGTGCATCGTTTCCTCTGCCGGGGCTCGCGTCGCCGGCGGAGCGGGCGGTTTCGGCTACGACCCGCTGTTTTACCTGCCCCAGCTGGGCTGCACTTCCGCCGACCTTTCGCCCGCCCGCAAAAACCGTCTCAGCCACCGGGGGCAGGCCGTCCGAAAACTGGCGCAGAGCCTTGCCGCCGGGCGCCCGGCGACGCCCAGGCGCAGCGGCCACGGCTGAAGGCTTACCCGG
>JAPPQA010000086.1 GCA_028817255.1 Gammaproteobacteria bacterium
GGCCATGCGCCGGGAAGCGGCGGCTGAGAAAGCGGCGGCGCGGCATCCGATGCGGGCCCGGAATCCATCCGGGGCGCCCGCCCGCGGCGTGGCGGCGCCCCTGAAGCACTGGAGGAAATCACGATGAGCACTGGCACGACAAACCCGACGCAATCCTGGCGCGAGATGATCCCGGCGCCGCTGAGGCAATGGCTGCCGTCCGCAGGGGCGGCGGCAGGCGGCGAGGCGGCGGGCGGCGAGGCGGCGGGCGGCGAGGCGGCGGGCGGCGAGGCGGCGGGGGCCAGACAGACGGGCCTGGCCGTGGCGCTGACCGGCTGCGCGCTGTTCCCCGCCACGGGGGCCGGGCTGGCCTTCGCGCTGGCGCTGTCGCTGCCCTCCGGCCTGGCGCTGGGGGCGCTGCTGGCCGTGCTGGTGTGGACGGGGCATCGCTGGGGCGGCGCCGGCGGCGCCCGCAGGCTGGCCCAGGCGGGCGCGCTGCTGGGGCTGGCGGCGGTAACCGCGGCGGCAATTTACAAGATGGCGCCGGCCTGGTCGCAGGAGGGCGCGGTGGACCTGGTGGGCGCCGCGCCGCTGCCGGCGCTGGCGCTGGCGCTGTACGCCTTCTACCTGTACGCCAACCGGATCGGCGACCCCGGCGAGGCGCATATCCTGTCGCGGCGCCTGGAACGGGTCTTCTCCGGCCCGCCGCTGGCGCTGACGCTGCTGATGGCCGCGGTGCTGGCCACCTTCCTGCTGCTGGGGCTGCATTACCTGCGCGGCCACGACACGGGCGACTTCCTGGCCGTCAAATTCCTGGAGCGGGGCACGATCCCGCCCCTGACGCTGTTCCTGTTCTGCTGGGGCCTGTTGATGATCCTGAACAAGTTTCTGGTGCTGTGGCGCGAGCAGCGGGCCTTCGCCGGCGGCCACGACCGCTCCGTGCTGCTGGCCAGCTTCCGCTACCTGCGCCGCGAACACACCGCCCGCGGCCTGGAGTACTTTTTGGAATTGCTGTGGAAGAAGTCCACCGACTTCTACACCCTGCCGCGCTACATCAACTGGGCCATTCCCATCCTCGGCTTTATCGGCACGGTGCTGGGCATATCCCTGGCCGCCGAGGGCATCCAGTCCATCATCGGCGCCCAGGGCGGGCTGTCGCAGATGTCGGCGGATCTGGGCAAGGCCATCTCGCCGCTGGGGATCGCCTTCGACACCACGCTGATCGCGCTGTCGCTCAGCGTCACCCTGGTGTTGATCCAGACCGCGCTGCAACGCTGGGAGGACAACGTGCTGATTGACGTGGAACACCGGCTGCGGATCATGGAGGAACAGGCGCAAGGCGAAGCGCCGGCATGAGGCGCAGCGGCTTTATCGGCGATCAGGAGGAGAACAACGCCCCCATGATCGAGATCTTCGGCGGCGTGTTCGCGCTGCTGCTGGTGCTGTTCCTGCTGATGAACCTGCTGTCGCAGGCCAGCCTGCGGGAACGGCTGGAGCAGGCCTCCGAAGAGGGCGCGTACAAGGTGGGCTGGGGCGCCAGCGGCGCCGGCTTCGTGGTCATCGCCTATCCCGACCGCATCCACATCATCGAGACCGGCGAGGCGGCGGCGAAGGGCGCCGTCTGCGCGCCGGACAGTCCCTACATACCCTATGCCCAGCGCGTCTATGGCGGCGACAAACAGCAACTGATCTTCGCCATCCTGGAAGGCGGAGTGGCGACCATGGCCGAGGCGCGCAACTGCCTGCGCTCGCTGACGGCGCACAAGGGGCAGGAGGTCACCATCGGCTGGATCATTGCCGACAACGAGCTGCTGAAATCCGTCTCCATCGGCGACATCCCGCCGCACATCCAGGAGATCGTCGGGCCGGGCGCCCAGGGGGCGCCGCCGCTGCAAGCGCCCGTGGCGCCGTGAACCGGCCGCGGGAAAAGGCCCTGCTGCCCGGCTTCGCCGGCGTGGCGCTGGCGGACATCCTGGCCAACGGCGTGGCGATGGTGATCATCCTCATCGTGATCACCGTCAGCATCCGCAACGCCAGGGAGCGGGAACGGCTGGAACAAGTGCAGGACCTGTCCGTGCTGCTGAGCCGGGAACTGGCGACCTCGGTGGTGATGAACGCCCTGCCCTCCAGTCCGCCCTCGGTGCTGCACGACTACCAGCGCTCGCCGCTGGACCAGAACCCGCAGCACTCCATCATGCCGATCGTCGGGCTGCACCGCGAGGGCGTGCGCAACCGCTACACCGGCGAAGTCTGGCCGCGCCGCGAGCTGCTGTTGCAGGACAACGGCTTCGACCGCTATCTGCAAAGCTTCAACCAGGATCAGCGGCGCCGCATGCGGCTGGACGTGCACAGCATTCGCAATTTTTACCTGGCCATGTCCATCCTCAAGTCGCACGGCATCCGGCCCCTGCACTGGCACTTTTACGGCGAGGAGACCATCGAGGAGCGGACGGCGCTGGCCGGCGGCGGCAAGTCGGCGGGCGAAAGATTCGAGGGCGAAGAACGGCAGCGGCAACGGCGCCTCGGCAGGGGCGCCGCCGACGGCGACAATGTGGCCCGGGGCCGCAGAGGCGGCCCGCGCCTGCCCGCCGGCGCCCGCTGGCGGCCCAGGGACGGCGCCACCGCCTATCCCCTGGTGGAGGAGGAACCGGGGGACGGGCGCACCGCGGTCCAGGGCTTCGCGGGCCGCCCCGGGCAACAGCAGCGAAGCTTTCGGTTGCGGCTGCCGACGCCGGAAACGAGCACGGGAAGACACGCCATGCCGTTGCAGCCCGGGGAACCCATAGACGCGGCGCTGATCCTGGTGGCCCTGTACCGATTGCTGGAGGACATCCAGCGCCGCACCAACGCCGGAGAGTACGGCGCCCTGGCCGGCACCCATCTGGAACGGGCCCTGGCGGAACTGTTTGCGCTGCCCTTCGACGGGGCGGAATGGGAGCGGGCCGAGGCCATGGTGCGCAGCTTGCAAGAGCCCCTGCCCCCGCCGCCGGGGGGAGTCGCCGTACAGAGGACGGTCACCGACGGCGTCAGCGCGCTGCAACTGGAGGCCGACGCGCAACAGCTGCGGACGGTGATTCGGGAGCACCGCCCGCGGGGCGCGCCGGAGAACGAGCCGGAGCAGACGCCGGACGCCGGGGACCGCGGCGGCGGGAAGGCCATCGCAGAGGCCGTCGCCGGGACCGCCGCCGACGCCGGCGCCGACCCCGGCGACACGGCGGCGGAGGTGCAGTTGCGGATGGGGCAATGGCCGGCCATCTATCAGGGCCTTACCGTCCCCCTGCACCACGGCGGGCTGGCGCTGCTGGCCCCCGGGCAGGAGCGCCCGCAAGAGTGGCGCTGGCGCCTGGTGACCCTGACCGACCGGACGCTGTTCGAGGGGACGGTGGGCTTCGTCTATGCCGCCCTGGACCCGGACGGCAAGCTGCTGCTGGCCGGGGAAGAGAACGGCATCACGGTGAACGGCCAGCCGTTGCGCACGGAGCGCCCCGTGCAGCCGCTGCGCGGCGAGCGGCTGTTGCTGGTGCTGTACGCGCTGCTGGTGGCCTTCGTGCTGGCCATGCTGGCGCGGCGGTTTCGCAGGTGAAGCGCGCGAAGCGCAGCCCCCTGGATACGCTGCTGCCGGTGCTGGTGGTGGCCGTCGCCCTGGCCACCGGCTACCTGGAGTTGCGTCCGTGGCTGGCGGCGCCGGACACGGTGCTGGTGTCCCTGGCGCCGCCGCCGCGGCAAGACGGCGCGGCGGGCGCGGCGGCGTTGCACCCTCTGGACCGCGTCCTGCTGGACCAGCGCAGTTTCTTCGAGTACGACACGTCGCTGAACCAGGCCCTGAACCGCGCCGACGAAGGCACGGAGATCGGGATCCTGTGGGCGGACGCCTGCGAAGTGTCCCAGGGGGCGTTCCGCAGATTCGCCCAATGGCTGGATTTCCAGCCGCCGGAGTTCAGGCGCACATTGCTGCTCCCCGGCCAGCCGGGAGGCTGGAAATACGACAGCGATACGCGCCAGCACCGCATCTCCGGGCGGCTGAACGCCCCCGCCAGCGGCGTAAGCTACTACGACGCTCACGCCTACTGCCGCGCCGCGGGCGGGCGCCTGCCCACCGCCGGGGAATGGCATGCGCTGGCGGCGGGCCAGAAAGGCAGGCTGTACCCATGGGGCGACGCCTTCGACGACGGACCCTGGCCCTACCTGGATCCGCTGCTCAACTCGGCCCAGCCCTGCGGCCTGCACTCGCGGACCGACACGCCCGAGGGCGCGCACGACCTGGGCAACGGCGTGTCCGAGTGGAGCAGCGGCCGGGACGGAGAGCCGACGATCCACGGCGGCAACGGCTGGGACCGCCCCTACGCGCTGCACTCCTTATCCCTGGCATACCGCGCCGCGGCCCCCAGACACCGCTCCGCGCACCTGGGCTTTCGCTGCTTCTACGATGTCGCGCCCGCCGCCACCCCCTGGCGCATGGCGCCCCGCGTCTTGCAGTTGACGCCCGGGCGCTACCCGCCGGCCGTGCCGCGGGAGGCGCGAGTGCCCCGCCTGCTGGCCTACCTGCCCCCCGAAGACCTGTCCCTGCTGCCCGTGATGGTGCGCGACCGGCAACAGACGCCCCGGCGGCTGGCCGTAATGCGCCACGAGGTAACCCGCGAGGAATACGCCCGCTTCCTGCGCGATCCCCTGGTGCATTGGCGGCTGTATGCCGATCCGGAGGAGCCCCTGGACCACGATTACACGCCCCTGAACTGGCGGCGGCAGCTGCGCCGCCCGCACCGCCCCGTAACCGGCGTGGACTGGTGGTCCGCCCACGCATTCGCCCGCTGGGCCGGCGGCCGGCTGCCGCTGGCCCGCGAGTGGGTCATGGTCGCCGCCGGCGAACGCGGCAGCGTTCTGCCCTGGGGGGACCGCTATGCCGACGGGCGC
This sequence comes from Gammaproteobacteria bacterium, assembly GCA_028817255.1. Classification (NCBI taxonomy): domain Bacteria; kingdom Pseudomonadati; phylum Pseudomonadota; class Gammaproteobacteria; order Candidatus Porifericomitales; family Candidatus Porifericomitaceae; genus Candidatus Porifericomes; species Candidatus Porifericomes azotivorans. Next base: position 4,891 of record JAPPQA010000086.1, read on the forward strand.
GCCGTCACCTTCGAGGCCGGCAGGACGCGGCCGCAGAGGGTGGGCGCCGCGCCCCGGGACCGCACCGACAGCGGCGTCATGGACATGGCGGGCAACGTCTCCGAATGGACCGCCAGTTACCGCATCGGCGCCCAGGGCTACTCCATGGTAACCAAGGGCGGCAACTTCATCCTGCCCGGCAAGGAGACCGCGCGGGCCAGCTTCAGCAATGAGGCGCCGCCCGGCTACCGTTCTCCCGCCCTGGGCTTTCGAGTCGTATTCGACCGCTGAGCGAGAAAAGACGATTTCTCCAACATGGAAATCAGGCTGAAAAAGAAGCGAGGGAAAGATTGGCCGCTAAAAGACGAGCCACTGCGAAATCCCGGCCAGTCCCTGGATGAACAGATTGCTGACCTAATTGATACTGCAGTAATGTGGACTATTGCAGTGGGAATATTCGGTACGGCAACTCTGTTTAGGTGGATTGATTGGTATGCCCCTCCTCCGTGGCCGCCGCAAAAACCCATCTTTCTTACCGTTATCTTTGGTGCCCTCTTTGCTTGCGCTTGGTGGAAAGCGCACAGGATTATGAAAAAAGTCCGCCGTGTGAAGCTCGGCCGAGCCGGCGAGAAGGCCGTCGGTCAGGAATTGGAAAAATTGCGCGAAAGAGGGTATCGAGTCTTTCACGACATATTGGCGGACAAGTTCAATGTAGATCACGTCATTATCGGTCCCGGCGGCATTTTCGCGGTAGAGACGAAGACCCGCAGCGTCCCGCGCGGCAAGCGCGCCGAAGTGAGATTCGATGGCCAAAAATTGACGTGCAATGACAAGACCATGGACAGGGATCCGATCAAGCAAGCGAAAGCCCAGGCCGTCTGGATACACGACATTCTCGAGGAGAGCACCGGGCGATCTTATTTCGTAAAGCCCGTGCTCGTGTTCCCCGGATGGTGGGTAGCGCCCACGGAAAATAATCTCTACGATTTGTGGGTTCTTAACCCAAAGGCATTGCCAATCTTCATCGAAAAAGAGCCGAAAAAATTAAGCGACGAGGATATCAAGCTGGCGGCATATCACCTCTCCCGTTACATTCGGGCATCCGAGCGCTACGCTCGGATACGCTTGTGATGTCCGTTGCGGAGGCATAAGAGGGCGGCCTGAGTGCCGTATGTCTCCGATCCGATGCGGCCCCCCGCATCACTCCCCCCTTGAGGGGGCGCCGGCAAGACGAGGGCGCAAGCCCGAAGTC
>JAPPQA010000087.1 GCA_028817255.1 Gammaproteobacteria bacterium
GCCCTGGGCGGTGGAGCGATGGAGGCGCTTTCGATGCTCCCCCCACCGGCGCGACTTCGGGCTGGCGCCCTCGTCTTGCCGACTCCCCCTCAAGGGGGGAGTGGTGCGTACGAAAGTGCGTAACGGTTCGCTCCCCGAGCAAGGGAAATGAAGAGCGCGAAATCCAGAGCGTACTACCTCGGCCGGGCGGCGCTACTTGGCCAGCGCGGCGCTACCTGGCCGGGGCGGCGCTACTTGGCGGCGAACTTCTGGCCCTGCGGCTTCTCCTCGGCGCCTTCCTGAGCAGGCTGGAATTGGTGCTCCTCCGTGGAGCCGCGCAGGGCCGCCACCGAGGCGTCCTCGCCGTGAATGGCAGTGGTCACGGCGTCGAAGTACCCGGCGCCTACCTCGCGTTGGTGACGAGTCGCCGTGTAGCCCTCCTGCTCCGAGGAAAATTCCCGCTCCTGCAACTCCACATAGGCAGCCATATGGCGCTCCGTAAAGCGCTTGGACAAATGGAACATGGAGTAGTTCAGGCTGTGGAAGCCTGCCAGCGTAATGAACTGGAATTTGTAGCCCATGGCCGCTAACTCCTCGTGGAAATTGGCGATGACCCGGTCTTCCAGGTTGCGTTTCCAGTTGAAAGAGGGCGAACAGTTATAGGCCAGGATTTGATCCGGGTACTCCTTATGGATGCTCTCGGCAAAGCGCCTGGCGTAATCCAGATCCGGAGTGGGCGTCTCGCACCAGATCAGGTCGGCATACGGCGCGTAGGCCAGCCCCCGGGCCACCGCCGGTTCCAATCCGCAACGCGTCATGAAGAAACCCTCGCGGGTGCGTTCCCCGGTCAGGAAGGGCTGGTCGCGCTCGTCCGTGTCGGAGGTAAGCATCCCGGCACCCTCGGCGTCCGTGCGGGCCATGATCACGGTGGGCACGTTCATCGCGTCGGCAGCCAACCGGGCGGCCTGCAATTTCTCCACTGCCTCCTGGGTAGGGACCAGCACCTTGCCGCCCATGTGGCCGCACTTCTTTGCCGAGGACAGTTGATCCTCCAAGTGAATGGCCGCGGCGCCCGCCTCGATCATGTGCTTGACCAATTCGAAGGCGTTCAACACGCCGCCAAAGCCGGACTCGGCGTCGGCGACAATAGGCGCGAACCAGTCTATGTAATCGCGGCCCTCGGCATGGTGGATCTGATCCGCGCGCATCAAGGTGTTGTTGATGCGCCGGACCACCGTAGGCACGCTGTCCACCGGGTACAGAGACTGGTCCGGGTACATCTCCATGGCGCTGTTGGCGTCGCCCGCCACCTGCCAGCCGCTGAGGTAGATTGCGTCCAGCCCGGCCTTGACCTGCTGCAGAGCCTGGTTGCCGGTCATGGCTCCCAGGGCTTGCAGGTAGGGCCGTTCGTGCAGCATGCGCCAAAGTTTCTCCGCCCCGCGGCGGGCCAGCGTGTGCTCGACTTTCAGCGTGCCCTGCAGACGATAGACGTCTCTGGCGGAGTATGTGCGCTCGACGTCGCGCCAACGCTTGTTTTCCCGCCAGTCCCGCTCAATTTCCCGGACCGCTTCCGGGCAATTTGTCGGGCCGTTTCCACCATTCATGGATTGGTCCATGACTACCTCCTCATTGTCTTCGTCTCTGCGCTGATTTGCCCCACGGCAAGCGAATACGATTCGCCTTTCCATTAGAACCCCTGCTGCTGACGCACCGCAGGGAAACTGCCGAGTTGCAACACTACGGCCTTGTGTACCTATGGCCGAGTATCGGGGCGCACTTTACGCGGCAGTGCACCATATGGCAAGGGGTAAGGCAAACCGAAAGGCATAAAAGCGCGTGGAAAGCCCTTACGGACGGCAATTCCGGGGATCTGCGCATTCAGTCTCCGCGGCAGGGCGAAGAATGAAGCTTTGCCTGCCCGAAAATAATAAAATGATTGAAAAATAACCACTTACAAAAATATGTGCAAAATGTTTCGCAGAACAGAAGCGAACAAGGCCCGGCGGATGTCCGGCGGAGCTGTTGGGAGGGGAACTGCGCGACCGCCGCCTCTGTGTTGCCAGGCCGCGGACGTACTAAGGTATAATTCCCGGCATGACGGTTCGTCGTAAAAATTTTCCGGTCAAAGGGCTTCCGGAGGGGCCTGCTGAAGATCGCGGAGAGGACGTGGCGACCCTGAAGACCCCGCCGCAATTGCAACGCCCTCCCCTCTATCAAGTCATCCTGCTTAACGACGATTACACCCCCATGGCCTTCGTCGTCTCGGTGCTGGAGAATTTCTTCGGCAAGGACCGGCACAGCGCCGTCCGGATCATGCTGGAGGTGCACAACAGCGGTCGCGGCAGCTGCGGGACATTCAGCCACGACGTGGCGGAGACCAAAGTAGCCGAAGTGAACCGCCACTCGCGTCGGAGCAGGCACCCGCTGCTCTGCATCATGGAACAGGCCTGAGGCGAAAGCCCCAGCGGGAAATCCGAATGCTGGACCGGGCCCTTGAATCTACGCTGAACCAAGTGCTGCAACGGGCTCAGGCGCAACGTTGCGAATACGTAACCGTCGAGCACCTGTTGCTGGCATTGCTGGAGAACGCGGATGCAGCCGAGGCTTTGAGCGCCAACGGGGCAAACCTGACGGAATTGCGCCAGCAACTGGAACAATACCTCGAGGAACATTCGCCGCAGTTCCCGCTCAACGAGTGGCGGGATACGCGACGCACCCTGGGCTTCCAGCGGGTATTGCAACGGGCCCTGTTCCAGGTCCAGTCCGCCGGCAAGAAGGAGGTCACCGGGGCCAATATCCTGGCCGCGATCTTCAGCGAACGAGAGTCGCATGCGGTGCACTTCCTCGCCAAACAGAACATCCACCGCATGGACATCCTCAATTACATCTCGCACGGCATCGCCCGGCACGGCAGCGACGGACTCGGCGCCCGGGTCGGGGACGCCCCCGCACGGGAGTCCCAGCCCTCGGAAAGCTCTACAAACCCCCTGGACCTGTACACGGCGAATCTAACGGAACTGGCCAGACAGGGTCGCCTCGACCCCTTGATCGGGCGCCGGCAGGAGTTGCGGCGCACCATCCAGATCCTGTGCCGCCGCAGCAAGAACAACATCCTCTATGTAGGCGAGGCCGGCGTCGGCAAGACTGCCCTGGCGGAGGGGCTGGCGGCGAGCATCGTCGCCGGAGAAGTGCCGCAAACACTGGAGAAAAGCGCCCTCTACGCGCTCGATCTGGGGGCGCTGCTGGCCGGCACCAAGTACCGGGGAGATTTCGAGAAGCGCCTGAAGGCTGTGCTCGCCGGGCTTGCCAGCGGCGACGAGGTCGCGATCCTGTTCATAGACGAGGTGCATACCATCATCGGCGCCGGCGCCGCCTCGGGCGGCGTCATGGACGCCTCTAATTTGATCAAACCGGTGCTGACCTCCGGGGAATTCCGCTGCATCGGCGCAACCACCTACCAGGAGTTCCGCGGCATCTTCGAGCGGGACCGGGCGCTCGCCCGCCGCTTTCAGAAAATTGATGTCGCCGAACCCTCCATCGGCGAAACCGTGAAGATCTTACAAGGGCTAAAGGATCGTTTTGAGAAGTTTCACAACGTCCGCTACAGCAGCCAGGCCCTGTGCGGCGCCGCAGAGTTGACGGCGCGCCACATTAATGACCGCCACCTGCCTGACAAGGCCATAGACGTTATTGACGAGGCCGGGGCGGCGCAGCAACTGCTGCCCCCGTCACGGCGCAAGAAGGTGATCCGAACCCGGGAGATCGAAGACATCGTCGCCCACGCGGCCCGCATCCCGCCGAAGACGGTCAGCATCAACGACAAAGAGCTGCTGGCGGGGCTGGAGCACGACCTGCGGCTCACCATTTTCGGGCAGGACCACGCTATAGACACTCTCGCCACAACCATCAAGATGTCGCGGGCCGGCCTGGGAGACCCCGAGCGCCCCATCGGCTGCTTCCTGTTCGCAGGCCCCACTGGCGTCGGCAAGACGGAGCTGGCTAAACAGCTCGCCCACATCATGGGGATTGACCTGGTCCGCCTCGACATGTCCGAATACATGGAACAACACACCGTGTCACGCCTGATCGGTGCGCCGCCGGGCTACGTCGGCTATGAGAACGGCGGGCTGCTGACCGATCTCATCGGCAAGCATCCGCACTCGGTGCTGCTACTGGACGAAATCGAGAAGGCGCATCCCGATATCTTCAGTCTGCTGTTGCAGGTGATGGACCACGGCACGCTCACCGACACCAATGGCCGCCAGGCCATCTTCCGCAACGCGGTCTTTATCATGACCACGAACGCGGGAGCCGAGCGGATGGGGCGGCCCTCTGTAGGCTTTAACGCGCAAGACCCCAGTCACGACTCGATGGAGGCCATCCGCAAAACTTTCACGCCCGAGTTCCGCAACCGCCTGGACGCCATCATCCAATTCCAGCCACTGGCCGAGAAGGCCATCCTGGAAGTGGCTCGCAAACTGCTGATCGAACTTGAGTCGCAACTCCTGGACAAGAAGGTCACGTTGGAAATCGAAGACTCGGCCCTGCACTGGCTGGCCGAACACGGCCACGACCCGGTTATGGGCGCCCGCCCCATGGGGCGGTTGATCCAGGAGCAGGTGCGCAAACCGCTGGCCGAAGAACTCCTGTTCGGACAACTGAGGAAAGGCGGGCGGGCGAGCGTTGCCGCCACCGGTGCGGGCATGGACATCAAAGTCGCTACGGAAGAGAAACAGGCAGAAGAAGAGTTGGAAGAAACCGGAAGCGCCCGGGACTAAGGAGCCCGGCATGCTGCGCGATACCGGGGCAATGAATTACGCTTCCCCTGCCGAAACCAGCACTCCGTCCCGCAGTTCCAGCACTCGTTGCATACCCGCCGCCAGACTCTCGTTATGGGTCGCCAACACCAGACCAACGCCATGGTCGCGTTGCAACTCCAGCAACTGCCGAAAAACCTGCTCGGCATGAAAGCCGTCCAGGTTGCCAGTGGGCTCATCCGCCAGCAGACAACGCGGCCGGGCAACCAGGGCGCGGGCAAGCGCAGCCCGCTGCCGTTCCCCGCCGGATAACTCTCCCGGCCGGTGCTCCAGGCGCCGCTCCAGGCCCACTTGGCACAGCGCCTCGCGGGCGCGGGCCCGCGCCGCCGCGGCCGGGTTGCCGGCGATGAGCAGCGGCAAGCTGACGTTCTCCAGGGCGGAAAACTCCGGCAACAGATGGTGAAACTGATAGACAAAACCCAGAAAGCGGTTGCGGAGCCGGTCCCGCTGCTGTTCGCTGCCCACTGACGCCGGGCGCCCGGCGATCCGCACTTCGCCGCCGCTAGCCCGGTCCAGGCCGGCCAGCAGATACAGCAACGTGCTCTTCCCCGACCCGGACGCGCCGACGATGGCCACCGACTCTCCGGCTTGCAGCCGCAGATCCACGCCGCGCAGGACTTCGACCCGTTCGGGGCCCTGGCGGAATTCCTTCCTCAACCCCTGGCAGGAGAGGACGGCCCCTTCGATTGCAGCGTCTTCGCTCATAGCGCTCATCGCTTCTTCATTCCTGAGATTCATTCATGGCGCAAGACCCGCGCCGGCTCGACGGTGGCGGCATGCCAGGCGGGATAGAGCGTGGCAACCACCCCCAACAGAAAGGCGGCAACACCGACACCCAGCACGTCTCCCCAGCGCAGGTCGGAAGGCAACTGGCTGATGTAGTAGATCTCCGGCGACAGAAAACGCACCTGGAAGAATTCCTCTATCGCTTGTACCAGGCTTTCCACATTCAGGGCCAGCCAAATACCGGCCAGCCCCCCCAGCAGGATGCCCAAAACGGTGATGCAAAGCCCCTGGGACACAAAGATCGCCAAGATGCTGCCGCGCGACGCACCCATAGAGCGAAGCACGGCGATCTGCGCCTGCCGGTCGGTCACGGCGATCATCAACATGGCGACGATGTTGAACACCGCCACGGCGACGATCAGCATCAGAATCACGAACATCACGGTCTTCTCGGTGCGCAGGGCACGGAAGAAGCTGACATGCCGCTGCGTCCAGTCCACCACGAAATAACTCTCGGGAAAGGCTTGCAGGATCCGGCGCGTGGTAACAGGGGCGCTCATCAAGTCAGTGGTCAGGACATTGAGCCCGCCCACCCCCTGCCGGCGGTAGAGCCGACGGGCATCCTCCAGGTGGATCAACGCCAGCGAGCTGTCGAACTCGTACATACCGGCATCGAAGACCCCGACCACGCGAAAGCGCCGCAGACGGGGCAGCACGCCCGTGACGCCGAAACGCAACTCCGGCGTCGCCAGCGTCACCATATCGCCGGGGGCAACGCGCAGCGACTCTGCCAGCGCTTTCCCCAGGACAATGCCAAACTCCCCCGGCTGCAGGTCGGCCAAGGCGCCCGCGACGATTTTGCGGTCCACGAAGGACACGCCTCGTTCCCATTCGGGCTCGATGCCGCGTACCAACACCCCCTGCACCTGCCTGCCATGGATCAACATCCCCTCGCCGTTCAGTAGCGGTGCGACGCCCACGATCTCGGGGTGACTCAACAGCCGGTCCGCCACCTCGCGCCAATCGGACATCGCTTCTTCCCGCACATATACGGTGGCATGGGCGACCATGCCCAAGATGCGCTCGCGCAACTCTCTTTCGAAGCCGTTCATGACCGAGAGCACGACCAACAGGGCTGTCACGCCCACAGCCAGCCCGAGGATCGAGATCAACGTGATCAGCGAGACGAAGCCTCGTTTGCGCCCCGCGCGAGCATAGCGGAGAGCGATAAATATCTCGTAAGGTCGAAACATCAAGACGGGGATTATATGCCCTCCTGCCCTCCGTCGCGCAAAGGAGCGGCGGGCGCCGGTTCTCCCCGCCGCCGCGCGGAATCGCAGGCGCCTCGCGGCCCGCCTGCCGACACGGCACAGCGTCGGTACGGCAGACAAAGCTCAGACTGCACCGGCGGCCGCGGCAGGTTAATATGCGCGAGGCGCCCCACCGGGCAGGGGCGCGAGCAAAGCCCTGAAAGTGCATATACTAGCTCTGGAAACCAGCACCGAGATCCGTTCCGCGGCACTGTACTGCGACGGCGCCACACGCTCGCTCCAGGAGAGCGGCCGCGGCCGCCACGGCGAGCGGTTGCTGCCTATGATCGAGCATCTGCTGGCAGAGGCCGGGATCGCTCTGCGACAACTGGATGCCATCGGTTTCGGCAGAGGCCCCGGCTCCTTCACCGGGGTGCGTATCGCTGCCGGCACTGTCCAGGGGCTCGCCTACGGTTGCGACCTGGGAGTCGTGCCGGTATCTACGCTGGCGGCCCTGGCCCAGGGTGCCGGCGGCATCCGCAACGACGTGCTGAGTGCCATAGACGCCCGCATGGGAGAACTTTACTGGGGCGCCTACCGTGCCGACGCGCAGGGATTGATGCAAGCGGTGGACGAAGACCGGTTGCTGGCCTCGCCCGCCGAGGCGCCGGTCCCCGACGGCTCCGGCTGGTACGGAGTCGGTTGCGGCTGGAAAGAGCATGCGGAAACCCTGCGCCAACGACTACAAGGACGGTTGCAAGGCTGGGACGGAGACTGCGCGCCCCTGGCGGAAAACCTGGTGCCGCTGATACTTGAGAGTTGCCGCCGGGGGAAGCTGCAAACGCCGGAACAGGCAATCCCCGTTTACCTGCGGGCGCGGGTCGCCGCACCGCGCCGCGCCTGAGAGGAATAGATGCTTGCTCCCTTGCAATACCTCCGCCAACACCATCCCAAGGGCCATAGGTGCCGGACCGCTACACGGCATTGCCGCCGCCGGCGGCGGTCTGCTACGATTCCCCCGATTTGCCCGATTTGCCCGTCTCTTCCCGGAGGCCATCGCCTTGTCGAATCGCACGCTGCAACTGGACGACCGGCTTTACCGCTACCTGCTGTCCGTTTCCCTGCGCGAGCCTCCGGTCGCGGCCCGTCTGCGCAGGGCCATGGCGACCCATCCCCAGGGCAATATGCAAATCGCGCCGGAGCAGGGGCAGTTTATGGCCCTGCTGGTACAGGCATTGCAAGCGCGCAGGGCCCTGGAGATCGGGGTATTCACAGGCTACAGCGCTTTGTGCGTAGCCCTGGCCCTTCCGAAAGACGGACTCCTGGTGGCCTGCGAAATTGATGCCGGGCATGCCCGGACGGCGCAACGCTACTGGCGGCAGGCAAAGGTGGAACGCAAGATCGACCTGCGGCTGGCCCCGGCCCTGGATACCCTGGAGCAACTGCAACGGGCAGGACAGAAGGAGAGTTTCGACTTCGTTTTTATAGACGCCCACAAACCGGAATATCCGGCGTACTATGAACATGCATTGCGGCTGCTTCGGCCCGGCGGGCTAATCGCGATAGATAACACGCTCTGGTCCGGCAGGCCCGCGGACTCCACCCGGCGCGACCGGGATACCCGCGCAATTCGCAAGTTCAACCGGGCGCTACTGCAGGATCGCAGGGTTGCGATCAGCCTGGTGCCGGTCGCCGACGGCCTGACGCTGGCCCTGAAACCCCGGATACGGCCGCAACCGAAGCCACGGGCCCGGCGCGGCTGAACAGCCTGCCGAAGGGCCGACCGCCGCCCAGCCGTCTCAGCAACGCAGGCAACGGACCCGGGCGAAGATCTCATCCCGGTCGCCGTCTTCCATGGCGTAATCGAGCAGCACCCGCAATACCTTGTCTATATCCTGCAGGTCGTACTGCTCTCCCATCTCCTCCAGAAAGTGTAGATGGTCCTCATTGATATTGAATTGACGCCCGATCTTTTCTCCCGCCATCAGCATACCTCCCTACTTACGTAACCTCCTGCCAACGCCGGCCAGGGACCGGCACGAAACTATCATTTCGTCCACCACGCCGGCACCGCCAGAGCCGCTGGGGGCCGGCAACGTTTGCCCCTAGGGCAAGGACTCTTCCCGAACGGGAATCGGTTCCTCCTCCGGCAATGTCTCTTCGTCGTCCTCGCCGAATGAAAAGTCCTCCTCGGGCAAGCCGTCATCGTCCAAACCATCTTCCTCTCCCCCGGCAAAGAGAGCCCGAAACTCCCGGCGGTAGTTGAGAAAATCTTCAAGTTCCTCCTGGTATTCCTCCAGCAGCTGCTCGGCTTTCTCCCTCGCCCTTTCGGTCGCCGTCGCCGTATCCAGGTAGTCCTGCAATTCCTGCACCCTGGCCTCCAGGTCCTCGATTATGCCGTCCAGTTGCACCTCGTCCACATCGGGGGCGCAACCTTCCAGTTCCTCGCACTGCGACAGCGACAGGGCCAGTCCCTGTCCGATAGCGCTGAACAGCGCCAGCTCCTCCTCCAGCAGGGCGAGGTCTATACTGGTAATCTCCTCCGTCTGCGTCAAATTACTGGCCGGGTTGTTGAAGGTCACCAAAAACCCGACGGCGGCAAGACCCAGGTCGGTAATGTATTGTTGCAGGGAGGAACTCAGGTTGATGCCGCGGGCACGGCTGAGCAAGCTGAGGGTAGAACTAACGAAGGCCCCCGGGGAAACGGCGAACTGCAAATCCCCCCCGGCGAGTTCCATCACCAGTTGGCGCGCGTTTACGATCCCCCTGTCAGTAACGAGGGCAGCGCTTCCGGCATAGATCCTGCGCTCGCCATTGATGACCTCGATATCGCCAGTGCCGCCCAGAGAGCCAACCTTGTCGTTAACCGCCACCAGGATCGCCTCCTGTTCCGATCCGGCGGCGCTTTCCAGGTCATCCGGGCCACTCGCCCCGGCAGCGATATCCGCTTCCAGCACGATGTCGCCAGCCATCAGAACCAGCGTCCCCGGAACGACGATAGCACTCTCCACCGTAACCCGGGCGGCATCTATAGAGGCGGCCGCCGAGGCGCCAGCCGCATCGCGCACCGCCAGCGGCGGCGGCAACGGCTCCATTTCCCCCGGGAAGGCAAGGGGCGGCGACTGCGTGCCGCCAATGAGCACCGGCCCCGGGAATCCTTGCAGGTCAGGCAACTGGATACGCGTGACTCCATCTACTGGCGGATCCGACGACACCGGGTTGATCACGAGTTCCCCTCCCACAGAGGCAGGAAGCACTGCCAGGTAGGCGCCTGCGTCCGGCGCCGCCACGCTCCCCTGCAAAAATTCAATACTCGCATACGTCGCTAAGATTGCCTCAATCATGGGCGCCGCCGGCGTGAGAGGGCTATCGGTGCGCAGGAGGACGCAGCCGGAAGCCCGGGCACAACCCCCCGTCCGGTCCATGTAGATCGTCAGCGGGCCGGCAAGCAGACTCATGTCCAGGGTATCTCCGCCAGCGCCTCCATCCACCGCCCTAGCCACGCCGCCGCCATCGAATCGAAAAGTGTCCCCCTCCGAGCCCCCGAAGATATCCATGCTCACGTTGCCGCCCGCGTTCAGCTCGAACGTGTCAGCGCCTCCCTCTCCCGACACGCTCCCCGTCAACGATGCGCTCAGGGCAAACGTATCCGCTCCCGAGCCTCCCAGCAGATCCCCCGTGTGCGCTCCGTTCACCGTGAACGCGTCCGCTCCGCTGCCTCCCTGCATGTCCTCCACCGCGCTGAAGCCCAGGCTTTGACCGCCACTCTCGTAACTGTCCGTCGCCCCCAGCGTCCACGTCGAGGCCGCGTCAAGTCCGCTCAGTCGATCCGAACCGTGACCGCCTCC
>JAPPQA010000088.1 GCA_028817255.1 Gammaproteobacteria bacterium
CCAGGAACAGGCCGCAAAAGGACTGGGCTTTGGCACGCTCACCGAGCTGGAGACCCGAATGGCGGAGCGCATCCGCGCCCTGATGCCCAACATCGAAAAACTGCGCATGGTCAACTCCGGCACGGAGGCCACGATGAGCGCCATCCGCCTGGCGCGGGGATACACGGGCCGCGACCGGCTGCTCAAGTTCGACGGCTGCTACCACGGCCACGCCGACTCCCTGCTGGTACAGGCCGGCTCCGGCGTCCTCACGCTGGGCATCCCCGGCTCTCCCGGCATCCCCGAGGCCCTGACCCGGCTCACCGTCTCGCTGCCTTACAACGACCTGGACACCCTGGGCCGGGCCTTCCAAAAATACGGCCCGGAGATCGCCGCCGTCATCGTCGAACCGGTGGCCGGCAACATGGGCTGCATCCTCCCCCGCCCCGGCTTTCTGGAGGGCATCCGCGCGCTCTGCGACCGGCACGGCAGCCTGCTGATTTTCGACGAGGTGATGACCGGCTTCCGCGTTGCCGCGGGCGGCGCCCAGGAAACCTACGGCATACGCCCCGACCTCACGGCGCTGGGCAAGGTGATCGGCGGCGGCCTGCCGGTGGGCGCCTTCGGCGGCCGCGCCGAAATCATGGACCGGCTGGCGCCCGAAGGCCCGGTGTATCAAGCCGGTACGCTCTCCGGCAACCCGGTGGCCATGGCGGCGGGCCTGGCGGCGCTGGAGCAGGTCGGCGCGCCCGAATTCCATTTGCGGCTGGCGCAGACCGCCCGCCGGCTGAGCGAGGGACTGGCCGAGGCGGCGGCGGCGGCGGGCGTGCCGCTGGTCAGCTGCCATGCCGGGGGCATGTTCGGCTTCTTCTTCAGCAAGGAGCGCGAGGTGGCCGACTACCGCCAGGCCGGCGCCTGCGACCGCGACGCCTTCCGGCGCTTCTTCCGCGCCATGCTGGAGCAGGGGGTGTATCTTGCCCCCTCCCCCTTCGAGGCCGGCTTCGTTTCCTCCGCGCACGGCGCGGAAGAAGTGGAGCGCACGCTGGAGGCGGCCGGGCGGGCCTTCGAGGGTTGTAACATGCCCGCGCGAAAATAACGGGAAAAATATGTGCATGACGGGCAAGGCGCGGGCGGCGGCGGATTTTCCAATCTCATCTCGAATCGCAGAGCGGCGGCAAGACCTTTGATTTTCTCTTCGCCTTCCGGGCCGTGATGCTCTATACTTCCCATTGCCGAAGATAAGGCCCCGGAGCAGGCGCAAAATTTTACTCACAGGCTTCTATTCCGGCAGTTGGCCGAGGCAGGCGTCCGATGAGCATATCCAGCGATAGCGACCTGAGGTTCCCGCCGGGAACCTTTGTAGAAGAAAAGGTCGATCCCCTGTTCAAGTACACGACGGACTACGTCTCGAAAGAGATGAACGGGGGTATCATTCGAAACCATAGCACCACCGACGCCTGGTATCTTTTCCGAAAGATTTTTGCGGTGGCAGAGCGGAGGAAGCTGCCCGTGACCATCGTCACCGGGGGAATGCGCGAGGACTTCTACAACTGCCTGACCGACGAACTGGAAGCGTTGATCGCAAAGACCGTGCCGGTGCGGGCGTATCTGACCGAAATCGCCCCCGCGGACATTGACCTGTCCAAAAATCAATTTGCGGAGATCCTGTCCAGGGCATCCGGCGAAAATCCCGATTCCTACAAACTGAAAGGCGGAGTCATGCAAGGGGCTACGAAGATCCCGCACGTGATTTACGCGGGAGACAACGGACTGGCCTTTCGCCTGGAAAAAGATCCGAGTACGCATGCGGCGGTCGGTTCTTTCGGGCCTTTGCATTCCCCTCTGGGACAAGTGGCGGTCAAACAAATGAGCGGCTATATAGAACAAATAGAATCCTTGGCGAAATAGCCGCAATCCGACAATAAACCAGAACCTGCTTTCTCTTATCTGCAATGTCTGGACATTACCAGGGCGGCGTACCGCAAAATACTATGCCGAACGTTGGTTATAGGGGTAAAATATCCTCATGACGCAGGCGAATATTGAGTTGCTGGATGCTCTGTCGGCGGCGGGCATGTCCCGGGAAAAAGCGCGCGCGGCAGCAGAGTCCATAGCAGCCACCGCCGAGGTGGCGACGAAGACAGCCCTGGTCGCGCTGGAGGCGCGGCTGACGCAGTGGGTGACGGCGCCGGTCTTAGGAGCGACCGGCGCGATCCTGGCGGCAGTGGCAGTAGCGACAGGCTGGACGACCTCGCTATTGATGTCGCCGTAACCGGTTCAGACACATAAACGCCTGCGGCCAGGCGCCTCCCGGCGCTTCTTCCGCGCCATGCCGGAGCAGGGGGTGTATCTTGCCCCCTCCCTCTTCCTTACCCTTCGAGACCGACTTCGTCCCTTTCGTGCACGCCGGTAGCGGCAGGGCGTGTCTTAGAGAGGGCCGTAAAGTGCCCGCGCACCGATAGAGCGAAAGCGCATGGACACGTTGCGATACACGGCCTCGGCGCGCCTTGGCGTATGGGACTCCCTGACGCGCAGACGCGATGAATTTCTTGATGAGCTGGCGCGGATACTACAAGACAATTCCCATGCTGTTCTTGAGGCCGATCACATTGAAGAGCTCTGTCCGACGGCCAATCCATCTCTTGAGTCCGTCACTGCTATTTGCGACAAGATCATTGCACGCGGGAATCCGACTTTAGTTGACCTCGAATTTGAGCACACATTACTCAAGGGGCCTTGCCAACAATATCTGAGTGTCGAAGAGTTGGGCGAGGAGGAGCCCAATGTTGGATTCAAGTTCTCCAAAGCAAAATTTCCCGGCAACAGGGATGTGCTTTTCAGAGCAGCGAAAGATTTACTCTGCCTGCCATACCGCAACGAAACCGAAAGCTCAACCGATACCCGCGAATTGCCCCCTGATCTTACCGACTTAACCAGCGAGGAAGAAGATCTATTTGCTGAGCAATTCCGTACTGCGTTTGGAGAATATTTGGGCACAAAACTTCATCGTCAGGTTCTCATCCGGGATTTAGTCAATCGAGTTGATAATAATCTCGAACAAAGCCGTGTTGACTTTGTTTTTCAATCCGATTCCATCAGGTGGGTGTTTGAGGTTGACGGCCAGCAGCACAACGAACCGGGGCAGCGCGGCTTGGACAAACAGAGAGACGACCGATTGAAAGAAAATGGATGGGTAGTGCATCGCATTCCTGCAGAGGATGTGCGCCAGGGATTAGAGAACTTATTTGAGGGCTTAAGAAAAGAACTTGCCCAAGTACTCTCCACGGAATATGATTCCGTACAGACGGCGATTGCTAAATCAGAGGTTCATGCAGCCGCGTTCAATAGCATCCTCCTTCCGCTCGCCGTACAGCGCTGCCTGCGTGGCTTGTTGTTCCTATACTCACATGAGATTCTAGATCCCACTCGTCAACAAAGGATTTTAATCATTGAGGAAGACTGCCCCGTTGCCGCTGAGGCGTTCCGCATACTCTGCGCTATCTGGACGAGAATTCATACCCTTGTCTCTGACATCTCACCAGCGCCTAAACTGAAGTTGGATGTCATTGGCGAGAAGCCGAATTGGGGCAAGACGGATGCCGCGCGTTACCGTGATGCCCCGGACAATAATTATGACTTGATTCTTTCACATAGTTTGCTCCTAGATACAGACTGTATAGGAAGCACGGAAAAAACGCACTTTCCTAATCGCCCTCGGAATTTTATCTGCCTGCGTCGCGCCATCGGTCTTAGGGCAGAGCGCTCGCTTCAAGCGTGCAATGCTTTGCATTACGACCTTGCTGATATTGAGCAAGCCATCTCCAGCCAAAATCGTGGCAACCCAGAACCAATGCCCTATGAAAAACACGAGGCATTGCTCTTCTTTCTCAGGCATATCTTTCGCAAACGGAACTTCTGGGACGGCCAACTTCATGTTATTGCCCGGTTACTCCAGGGCAAAGCATCAATCGTGCTTTTGCCGACTGGCGGAGGGAAATCTCTCACCTATCAACTCAGCGGGTTACTTCTCCCGGGCATGACTATTATCATTGACCCCCTTGTGTCTTTGATGGATGACCAAGTGGAAAACCTTAAAACCGCTGGCATTGATCTTATCAGGCTCGTATCGGGCCAACAGGATCCTGAATCCAAAGAAGCTGCCCTGCAAAATATGGAGTCTGGGCAATTGGCTTTTATTCTCATTGCGCCGGAGCGCCTCCAGACCAAGGATTTTCGAAGTCGGCTACAGACAGTTGTCAACCATTTTCCTGTGTCGCTTGCTGTCATTGACGAGGCGCATTGCGTGTCTGAATGGGGACACGACTTTCGCCCATCGTATCTGCATATGCCACGCAACCTACAAAACTACTGTTCGAGCGGGAGAAACGGCCATAAACCCACGCTTGTAGGGCTCACCGGCACGGCATCATTTGCCGTTCTCGCCGACATTCAAATGGAAATGCAGGTGATAGACGAAGAGGCGATCATTCTGCCGCGATCATTCGACCGTAAAGAGCTCCGCTTTCGGGTTATCAACGTACCTATGTCGGAGAAATCATCAAAATTAAAAGCGCTCAAGAAGGATCTTCCGCGCAGCTTGCGCGCCAACGCTCAAAAATTCTACGATCCACGCGGTGACCATACGAACAGCGGCATTGTCTTTTGCCCACATGTTAATGGCTCACTAGGCGTAATATCTGTCGCGAAAATACTTGGACATCGAAACTTTTATGCCGGGGAAAAGCCCAAAATATTTGGCGATTCATGGCCCGATCATAAAAAAGCTGTTCAAAGAAACTTCAAGAGAAACCATATCCAGGAAATCGTTGCCACAAAATCTTTTGGCATGGGAATTGATAAGCCCAATATCCGCTACACTATTCACTACACTGTTCCTCAATCCATAGAAGCATTCTATCAGGAAGCCGGGCGCGCCGGACGAAACGGCAAACTACAGAATGCTCTTTGCTCGATTCTTTATAGCGA
>JAPPQA010000089.1 GCA_028817255.1 Gammaproteobacteria bacterium
GCCGCCGGTACAGGTGCAGCAGGTTGTTCGCAGGGCCCGAGACGGCGTAGCCGAATGCGAACAGGGCCAGGACCAGCGGCGGGCGGATCGAGACCAGCACGAATACGGCGACGATGGCAAGCACGACCAGAAAGCGGACGCGCCCCAGGAAGTCTATGTTCTTGAAACTGTGGTAGCGGATGTTGCTGACCATGAGCAGGGCGGCGGCGACGGCGACCGCCATGCTGACGGCGACGTTGGCGGCGCCGGTTAACGCGGCGCCGCTTTCGCACAGCCATACGTGGCCCGCCACCAGCACGGCGGCGGCGGGGCTGGGCAGCCCCTGGAAGAAGCGCTTGTCGTGGCCCGCCGCCTGGGTGTTGTAGCGCGCCAGGCGCAATGCCGCCGCCGCGGCATAGACGAAGCTTACCGCCCAGCCCAGCTTGCCGACGCCGGACAGCGACCACTGGTAGAGCAGGATGGCCGGCGCCACTCCGAAGCTCACCATGTCCGAGCAGCTGTCGTACTGGGAGCCGAAGGCGCTCTGGGTGTTGGTAAGCCGGGCCACCCTGCCGTCCAGCACGTCCAGCGCCAGGGCTACGAACACGGCGATCGCCGCTACCTGGTAATGGCCGCCGACCGCCGCCGTCATGGAGTAAAAGCCGGCGAACAGGGCGCCAGTGGTGAACAGGTTGGGGAGCAGGTAGATGCCGCGGCGGCGGTCGCTCATGGCGCGGTCTCCGGGTATCTTGCTCGCGGCGCCGCCGGCCCTAGGGCGGCTGCCGGATAGCGCTGACCTGCTGATTGTGCACCAGGTGCGCGAGGATCGTGTTCCCGGAGCGCACGGATTGCCCGGGTTCCACCTCGATGCTGACGTTCACCGGGGTGAAGACCTCGAAGTCTCCGCCCAGCAGCAGGTAGCCGATGCGGTGCCCCTGGCCGGTGCGCCCGCCTGTGCTCAGGTGGCTCCAGAAGCGGAAGTTCGTCAGCCGGCGGGGGATGTGCACGGCCAGCACGACGTCGTCTTGTTCGTCGGTGCGCACCCAGGCCGCGTAGTCGCGCCCGCCGCCGTTTTCCCGCGAGGGCGGCCGCTGCCATTGTTCCTGCACCTTGCCTTCCGTGGGGCTGCGAAAGGAGAAGATGCTCAGCGGCGACATGTGGATGCGGATTCGCCATGCCTCCCGCCGCAACCACGGGTCGTCGCACCGTTTCACCGAGATGATCTTGCCCTGCGCCGGACAGATCAGGGCCAGCGGGTCCGCGGGCACGTTCGGGTACGGGTCGCGCAACAGGTACAAGGCCGCCGCCAGCAGCAGCAGCAGCGGCGCGGCGGCCGGCAGGCCGAACAGGTATTGCAAAAGCAGGGCGCCGGCCCCGAGCGCCAGCAGTATCGGCAGCCCTTCCCGGGCGATGCGAGGATGCGAACCGAAAGGCATTTGCTCCCCGCCTAGTCGCCCTTGGGGGAGACTAGCCTTTGTTCGTGGATCCAGGGCATCATTTCTCGCAATCGCCGGCCGGTGTCCTCCAGCAGGTGTGCGCCCGATTTGCGGCGCATGGCTTTCATCACCGGCGTCCCGCTCTGATTCTCCAGGATGTACTCGCGGGCGAATCTGCCGTCGCGCACTTCCTCCAGAATGCGCTTCATGGCGCGGCGCGAGTCTTCCCCGATTACCCGCGGGCCGCGGGTGAAGTCGCCGTACTCGGCCGTGTTGGATATGGAGTAGCGCATGTTGGCGAGCCCGCCCTCGTAGATCAGGTCTATGATCAGCTTCAGTTCGTGCAGGCACTCGAAGTACGCCATTTCGGGCGCGTACCCGGCCTCGACCAGGGTCTCGAAACCGGCCTGGATCAGGGCGGTCAGGCCGCCGCACAGCACCGCCTGCTCGCCGAACAGATCGGTCTCCGTCTCCTCCCGAAAGCTGGTCTCGATGATGCCGGCCCGGCCCGCGCCGATGGCGGCGGCGTAGGCCAGCGCCAGGGCGTTCGCTTTGCCGGAGCGGTCCTGGTGCACGGCGATCAGCGACGGCACCCCCTTGCCCTCGCGGTAGGTGGAGCGCACCAGGTGGCCGGGGCCCTTGGGCGCGATCATGATCACGTCCAGGTCTTGCCGCGGTTCGATCTGGCCGTAATGGATGTTGAAACCGTGCGCGAAACCGATGGCGGCGCCCTGGCGCAGGTTCGGCAGGATGTCCCGCGCATAGGCGGCCGGTTGAGATTCGTCCGGGATCAGCAGCATGACCAGGTCGGCGTCGCGCACGGCCTCGGGCGTCGTCCGTACTTCCAGCCCCGCCTCCTGCGCCTGGGGGGCCGAGGCCGAGCCCTCGCGCAGGCCGACGACCACCTCCACCCCCGAGTCCTTCAGGTTGCGGGCGTGGGCATGGCCCTGCGAGCCGTAGCCGAGTACGGCCACCCGCCGTCCCTGCAACTGCTTGGGGTCCGCGTCTTTTGCGTAGTAAACCTTCATTTCCTGTCTCCTCCTCCCCTGCCGGGGGACTGCGTCCCCCTTAATCTTTTGATCGGAATGGTGCTCGTAAAAGTTCCTGAAAAGGGCCCCGGAATGCTCCCGTAGAGCCCCCTCTCCTTACCTGCCCCGGGAACGGTCCCTGAAATGCCCCCTTGAATGCCCCCCTGAATGCCCCTTGAATGCCCTTTATATGCCCTTTGTATGCTCTCTGAATGGGGCCTCTAAATGGCCTTTTTCCCGCGGGCGATGCCGGATACTCCCGAGCGCACCATTTCCAGGACGTTTTTTTCCCCCAGGGCCACCAGGAAGGCGTCCAGCTTCTCGCCCGTGCCGGTGATCTCGACGATGTAGGTCGCCTCCGTCACATCCACGATTCGCCCCCGGAAGATCTCCACCAGGCTCCGTATCTCCCGGCGCTTTTCCCCCTGTGCCTGCGCCTTTATCAGCAGCAGTTCGCGCTCGATGTGGGGGCTCTCGTTCAGGTCCACGACCTTGACCACGTCGATCAGCTTGTTGATCTGCTTCATGATCTGCTCGACGACCTCGTCGGAGCCGACGGTGACCAGAGTCATGCGGGAGAGGGAAGGGTCTTCCGTAGGGGCGACCGTCAACGACTCGATGTTGAAGGAACGCGCCGAGAACAGCCCGGCGACGCGCGATAACGCGCCAGCTTCGTTTTCCAGGAGCAGGGACAGGATGTGGCGCATACCCCTGAAGCAACCCCGACCGCTCAGGCCAACTCGCGGTCCGGGGTGGCATGGGCGGGGGACAGGTGCATCTCGTGGTGGCCTTTCCCCGCGGCAATCATAGGATAGACGTTTTCCGTTTGGTCGGTGATGAAATCCATCAGCACTACCTGCTCTTTCATGCTCAGCGCGCGCTGTAGGGCGCTCTTTACGTCGCCGGGGCGCTCGATCTTCATGCCGACGTGGCCGAAGCTTTCCGCCAGCCGCACGAAATTCGGCAGCGCCGACATGTAGGAGTGGGAATACCGCCCCGCGTAGAAAAACTCCTGCCACTGGCGCACCATGCCCATGTAGCGGTTGTTCAGGTTGACGATCTTGATCGGCAGGTCGTACTGCAGACAAGTGGAAAGTTCCTGGATGCACATGACCAGGCTGGCCTCCCCGGTGATGCAGATCACCGGCTTTTTCGGGAACGCCAACTGCACCCCCATGGCGGCGGGCAGGCCGAAGCCCATGGTGCCCAGGCCGCCGGAATTGATCCAGCGCCGCGGCTGGTCGAATTTGTAAAACTGCGCCGCCCACATCTGGTGCTGGCCCACGTCCGAGGTGATGAAGGCATCGCCCCCGGTCAGTTCGTAGAGCGTCTCGATGACGTGCTGCGGTTTGATCGCCTTGCCGTTTTGTTCGTACTGCAGGCAGTCAATTGCCTGCCACTGTCGGATCTGCTGCCACCATTCCTGCAATCCCTCCTGCTCGGGCCGCTCGCCCTTTTCGTCCAGGACGCGGTTCATCTCCTCCAGCACGTGCCGCACGTCGCCGACGATCGGCACGTCCACCGGCACGTTCTTGGAGATCGAGGAGGGGTCTATGTCTATGTGCACGATGCGCGCGTCCGGGCAGAATTTGTCCAGGTCGCCGGTTACCCGGTCGTCGAAGCGGGCGCCGATGGCGATCAGCGTATCGCAGTAATGCATGGCCATATTGGCCTCGTAGGTGCCGTGCATGCCCAGCATGCCGACGAACTGGGGGTCCGTGCCCGGGTACGCGCCCAGGCCCATCAGGGTGTTGGTGATCGGGTAGCCGAGGCGCCGCACCAGCCGCCGCAATTCTTCGGAGGCGCCGCTGAGGATCACGCCGCCGCCGGTGTAGAACATCGGCCGCCTGGCCTCCAGCAACAGCCGCACCGCTTTGCGGATCTGACCGCTGTGGCCCTTGGTCCGCGGCTTGTAGGAGCGCATCTCTATCTTGTCGGGATAGGCGAAGCCGCAGCTTTCGGCGGTGATGTCCTTGGGGATGTCCACCACCACCGGCCCCGGGCGGCCGCTGGCGGCGATATGAAATGCCTTTTTGATGGTGGCGGCCAGCTCGCGCACGTCGCCGACCAGAAAATTGTGCTTGACGCAGGGGCGGGTGATGCCCACCGAGTCCACCTCCTGGAAGGCGTCGTTGCCGATCAGCGGCCTCGCCACCTGGCCGGTGAACACCACCATGGGGATGGAATCCATATAGGCCGTGGCGATGCCGGTCACGCTGTTGGTGACGCCGGGGCCGGAGGTTACCAGTACGACCCCGGGACGGCCGGTAGCCCGGGCGTAGCCGTCGGCGGCGTGGGCCGCTCCCTGCTCGTGGCGCACCAGGATGTGCTGCAATTCTTTTTGTTGGAACAGGGCGTCGTAGATATGCAGGACGGCGCCGCCCGGGTAGCCGAAGATATGCCGCACGCCTTCCGCGTGCAGTGCGCGCACGAAGATCTCCGCCCCGCGCAGTACTTCCGGTTTACGTTCGTTCATGGCGGGAAAGGCGATCACGCACTGGCAGATGTTCGCTACTGGTCCGCATCGGCAAAGTGCCGCCACGGTAACGGTTTCCGACAAGCGGGTCAAGGGAAAAAGCCTTTCCCGGCGGCGCCTGGGCCGGGCGGGCGCCGCGCCGCCGCCGGCGGCGCGTATTTATGCGCGTTGCGCGCCGTATATAACGTATATAATCCGCGGCCATGTTCGCTCGTTCTTCTTCCCTGCGCTAAGCCCGCGATGCGCGCCTCCCGGTTGCTTTTGGCTACCCTGCGGGAGCCGCCCGCCGAGGCGGAGACCGCCAGCCACAGGCTGTTGATGCGGGCAGGGATGATCCGGCAACTGGCCGCCGGCATCTACACCTGGCTGCCCCTGGGCTGGCGGGTGCTGAAGAAGATCGAGGGCATCGTCCGCGCGGAGATGGACCGCATCGGTTGCCAGGAAATCCTCATGCCGGGGGTGCAGCCGGCCGAGTTGTGGCGGGAGTCCGGGCGCTGGGAGGAATACGGCCCGGAGTTGCTGCGCTTTCAGGACCGGCACTCCCGGGACTTCTGCCTGGGCCCCACCCACGAGGAAGTGGTCACCGACCTCGCGCGCCGGGAGCTCCGCAGTTACAAGCGGCTGCCGCTGGTTCTCTACCAGATACAGACCAAGTTCCGGGACGAGGTGCGCCCGCGCTTCGGCATCTTGCGGGGGCGGGAATTTTTGATGAAGGACGCCTATTCCTTCCACCTGGACGAAGACAGCCTGGACCGGACCTACGCCCGGATGCGGGAAAGCTACGGCCGCATCCTCGACCGCCTGGGCATGGAATACCGGGTGGTGGCGGCCGACAGCGGCAACATCGGCGGCGCGCTCTCCCACGAGTTCCATGTGCTCGTTCGTTCCGGCGAAGACCGGGTCGCGTTCAGCGACGGCGGCGATTACGCGGCGAATGTCGAGCTGGTCGCGGCCCCGGCGCCCGCCGGCGACCGTCCTCCCCCCGGCGAGGACAAGAGGGCGGTGGAAACCCCGGGTTGCCGCACGATTGCCGAAGTCTCGCGGCACCTGGGCTTGCCGCCGGAGCGCTGCCTGAAGACCCTGGTCGTCAAGGGCGCGGGGGACGGCCTGCTCGCCCTGATCCTGCGCGGCGACCACGAACTCAATCGCCTCAAGGCGGAGCGCTGCCCCGGCGCCGCCTCCCCGCTGCGTTTTGCCACGGCAGAGGAGATTCGCGCCGCCACCGGCTGTATGCCCGGTTCCCTGGGGCCGGCGGGCCTGGCGTTGCCCCTGCTCGCCGACCGCGAGGCCGCCGTTGTCGCCGACTTCGCCTGCGGCGCCAACCGCGAGGGCGCGCATTTCGTCGGCGTCAACTGGGGGCGGGATCTGCCCGCGCCCGAAACCGCGGATCTGCGCAACGTGGTGGACGGCGACGCCAGCCCCCAGGGCGGCGGCCGGCTGCGGGTCTCGCCAAGCATGGAGGTGGGGCATATCTTCAAATTGGGCGACAAATACAGCGCCGCCATGAACGCGGTTTGCCTCAACCGGGAGGGCAAGGCCCAGCCGCTGGTCATGGGATGCTACGGCATGGGAGTGTCCCGGCTGGTGGCGGCCGTCGTCGAACAGCACCACGACGAGGCCGGCATCGTCTGGCCGGTCTCGGTCGCTCCCTGCGCGCTGGTTCTGATCCCGATCCACATGCACCGCTCGCGGCGCCTGCAACGGGCGGTGGAGGGCCTTTACCGGGAATTGCTGGCCCTGGGGATCGACGTCCTGCTCGACGACCGGCGCGAACGGCCCGGCGTGATGTACCGCGATGCGGAATTGATCGGCATCCCGCACTGGCTGGTGCTGGGCGACAGCGGCCTGGACCGCGAGCGGATCGAGTACCGCCGCCGCGGCCGACCCGGCACCCGCGAGTTGCCGCTGGCCGAGGCGGCGGAGTTCTGCAAGCGGCAACTGGCTGTCCCGCGGGCCGCGCCGGTCCCGGAAGAGGCCGAAGCCGCGCCGCCCCCCCAGCCCGGCGGCGATACCTAGCCCGGATATTGCGCCAGCGCCGGTTTGCCGCCGGAAATGTCGCGGTCTGGGACGGCGGACGGGGAGGCGGGCGCGCTACGGCGCCCGCAAGCCGTTCCGCAATCGAAGGCAAGCGAAGCGGCTCTCTTATTCCGCTATTCCCTCATTTTTCCCATCGCTCCCCCCTTTACATCAGGGGGGAGTGATGCATATGAAACAGGCTGTGTAAAAACTCCGAAAATCCAGAACCGCCCGAAAAACTACCCACTGGCACGGCAAATATCCGCCATTCCCGCGCAGAGCCTGCCCCTGGCTTGAACAGGGGCGGGAATCCAGCG